>DQVB01000295.1 GCA_015661985.1 Planctomycetota bacterium
CCCAGCACCTCGTTGGCCGTCTTCCGACCCACCCCCGGCAGTTTGACCAGGGCGTCTAAGGCTTTGGGCACTTGGCCGTTGTGCTGGTCGACCAGCGCCTGGCAGGCCGAACGAATGCTCTTGGCCTTGTTCCGGTAAAAGCCCGTGCTCAGGATCTCCTTCTCCAGCTGTGCCTGGCGAGCTTCGGCGTAGTCGGCAGCCGTGCGGTACTTGCGGAACAGCTTGCGCGTCACCTGGTTGACCCGCTCGTCGGTACACTGGGCAGCCAGGATCGTGGCCACGAGAAGCTCCAACGGTGTGCTGAACTCCAGCGCGCAGCGCGCGTCCGGATAGGCTCGCTCCAGCCGCCGCAGTACCTGAGATGCATGCCGCTTGGTCGACGCCGAACTTCTCACCGACCCCATTGTGCTCTGTGACCGCCCGTCGCTGGGAGCTGGTTCCCCCGGGATCCCGCTCCGACCACCCTGTAGAGTCCTACTCCTCGCACATGTGTGCCACCTGCGCAGATCATTCAGGTTGTGGGTGACAGGCTGGGAAGCCTGTCCCACGTCAGGAGCCTCTGCAGCGCAAAAGGGCCGGATGCTGCAACGCTGCCCAAGCTTCGCCCTCCCGTCGCCCACGCCGCGTCGGTTGTGCAACCTTTCTCCGACGCCCCCATTGTCCGGCGGCCTTTGGTCCGTGTCAACCGGCGCGACCGATCGGGCCCCACAGCTGGGTCCAAGCTTTTCCACACCAGGCTGCCCGCCTCGCTGGGGCCGCCCCACCGTGACTTGCCAGCGGCGGCCTGGGGGGCAACAATATGCTCGGGTCGGTCGAAAGCAAGCGTTCACGGGGCGGGACCGGTAGGGTGGAACAAGCAAACGGCCTCGGCGGTGGACCTGCGGTTGCCGCGAGGAACTCACCTGGGGCAAAACAGCCCAGCAGCAGCTCCAGCCCGTTTGCGCCGGCCCACTGCCCCGGGGTGCTTTGTGGTGGCGTCTGAACAGGTGTGGAGAGTGGTATGGCGCATCGCGTGGAGCTGCCGATGTCCGGTTCGTTGCCCCAGCTGGCGCCGAGCCCGCGCACCGGGCTGCCTCGGTGGTTGAAGCGGAACGTACCCAAAGGGAACGCGAACCATTACACGGCCCGGCTGATTGCACAGTTGGGGCTGGAGACCGTTTGCGAACATGCCCGCTGCCCCAACCGCATGGAGTGCTACGCCCAGAAAACGGCCACTTTCATGATCCTGGGCCCCGTATGCACTCGCCGCTGCGCCTTTTGCAGTGTCCCCAAGGGGAAGACGCGGCCGGTGGACGCCGGCGAACCGGAACGGCTGGCCGAGGCAGCCCAGCGACTGGGCCTCGAACATGTGGTCATCACCTCGGTCACCCGCGACGATCTGGCCGACGGCGGGGCGAGCCACTTTGTGCAGTGCATCCGGGCCGTGCGCCGGGCAACGAAGGCCACGATCGAGGTGCTTCCGGGCGATTTTGCCGCTGACCTCCGGGCGGTGGATCTGCTGATCGACGCCGCCCCAGACGTCTATAACCATAACACGGAAACCGTGCCGCGGCTCTATCCCCGGGTGCGGGGCCGCAAGGCTGACTACCGCTGGACCCTCGAGCTGTTCCGTCACATCCGGCGGCGGGCGCCAGCGATGAAAACGAAAACCGGCCTCATGCTGGGGCTGGGAGAGACGACCGAGGAGCTGTTGGATACCCTGGCAGACCTGGCGGAGGCTGGTTGTGAAATGCTTACCCTGGGCCAGTACCTCCGGCCGTCGCCGGCCCAGATGGAAGTGGCCCGGTACGTACCACCGGATGAGTTCCAGTGGCTGGGCCAGGCGGCCCGCCGGATGGGCTTCCTCCAGGTGGCCAGCGGACCGTTTGTCCGTTCCAGCTACCACGCCCGAGCAATGCTGAGCGGGCCTTGACCGCCAGGGGCGCGACGCTCGCCCATTGACCCGACGGACCCGTAGCCTGCCCGCACGATGAGTGGCCGCACGTTGAAACTGCCCGACCTCGGCTTTGGCCAACAACCGATCCGCGTTAGCCTCTGGCTGGCCGACTGTGGCGAATCGGTATTGCTGGGTGATCCGATCGTCGAAGTTTTGGCCGGTCCGGCGGTGGTTGACCTGCCGGCACCGGCCAGCGGCGTGCTGGTCGAAATCCTGGCCGAAGAAGACGATCTGGTTCGCCCGGGACAACCGCTGGCGGTGATCGACTGCCGGGAACGTTTGACATGACCCACCCCGCCCGACGCCGGTGGTCGACGGGGATGTTCGTAGTACCGGCTTCAGCCGGCAGGGGCGAACCGGGAGTGCGCGCGGGATCGGAAACCACCCCAAGGCAATACGAACAACTGGTTTCCATACGGACCGGGTCGCACGTGGTGGGTGGCAGTATGGCGATTCGAAAGGGGAGGAGAAACGATGGGCCCATTCGTCGCCGATAGGGATCGCCGGGAAAGTGTGGGGCGTGTTGATGCTTCCCGGTGCCACGGGTCGTGTCCCCCAGTGGCTGCGTGTGGCCCCGGCTGGCTGGGGGCTCTTTGCACCATCCTGCTTGTCCTGGCAGGCGTGGGGTTGGCCTCGGGAGCCGAGCCAGCACGGGTGCGGCATGCCCGCCTGGCGGCCCCCGGGATGACCGACGTATTCTGGACCGGCGGCTTCTGGGGCCAGCGGTTCGAGCTCTGCAAAGAGGTGATCTTGCCCCATCTGTGGCGGGTCATGCAACTTGCGGATAACGCGGCCACGTTCAACGACCTGCGCATGGCCGCCGGACTGGCCCCCAGGGGCAAACCAGGCGGGACAAAATGGAGCGACGGCGATTGCCACAAGTGCGTGGAAACCATGGCCTGGTTGTACGCCTTGGCCGGTGATCCAGCGCTGGAGCGCCGCATGGACGAAGCGATCCAGATCATCGCCAAAGCTCAACAGCCCGACGGGTATCTGTCGTCTTGGGTACAACTGAGCGGCGTCCCGCGTTGGGCCGACCTGCATAACCACGAACTGTACAACATGGGACACCTGATGACCGCGGCCGCGGCGCACTACCGCGCCACGGGCAAAGGGACCTACTTGGACGTGGCCCGCCGCACCGGCGATTACCTGTACAAAGTCTTTTCGCCCCGCCCCAGAAAGCTGGCCCACTTCGGCTTCAATCCCTCCCAGATCATGGGCGCTGTGGACCTGTATCGGGCCACTGGGGAGCCGAAGTACTTGGAGTTGGCAAAGATCTTCGTCGACATGCGCGGGTCTGTCCCGGGGGGCAGCAACCAGAACCAGGCGGCCGTAGCGCTGCGCAAAGAGCGGGAAGCCGTGGGCCACTGCGTAACGGCCACGTACCTGTGGTGCGGGGCTGCCGACGTCTACGCGGAAACGGGTGAAGAATCGCTGCTGGAAGCGCTCCAGCGGCTCTGGGTCGATGTCACCACCCGCAAGATGTACCTCACCGGGGGCACCGCGGCGCTGCACCATGGCGAAGTCTACCGCCGCACTTTCCGCCGTTGGCCAAGGGATTCGGTGCACGAATCCTTCGGCGCTCCCTATCAACTGCCCAACCGTACCGCCTACAACGAGACGTGCGCCAACATCGGCAATGCCATGTGGAACTGGCGGCTGCTCAACTTGACCGGCCAGGCCCGTTACGCCGAGGTTATGGAACGCGTGCTCTATAACAGCATGCTGTCAGGCGTCGGCCTGAAGGGAACCGATTTCTTTTACACCAATCCATTGCGCCGCTGCGGGCCCGACGTACCGCTGGAAAGCAACGACTCGCCCACGCGCTGGTCCGACACCACTCCTTCGTCGCCGGTGCGCTGCTTTTGCTGCCCGCCCAACCTGGCCCGCACGCTGGCCAAGCTGCATCGCTGGGCCTATAGCCTTTCAGAAGATGCCGTGTGGGTGAACCTGTACGGCAGCAGCGTGCTCAAGACGCAATGGGCGTCCGGATCGCCGGTCGAACTGGCTCAGACGACCGACTACCCCTGGCAGGGACGGGTGCGGATCGTTGTCCACAAGGCCCCTCCCCGCCCGATGGCCCTTATGCTCCGTATCCCCGGCTGGGCCGACGGCGCGGCCGTCACCGTCAACGGCAAGGCGTGCGATGTGGTGTTGCGGCCGGGCACGTATGCTGAACTGCGGCGCCAGTGGTCGCCGGGGGACCGGATCGAGCTGGATCTGCCCATGGAGGTCGTCTTCATCGAGGCTCATCCTTTGGTCGAAGAGTCGCGCGCCCAGGTGGCCGTGATGCGCGGGCCGCTGGTCTATTGCCTCGAGTCGCCCGATCTGCCCGAGGGGGTGGATATCGACACGGTGGCCATCGTGCCCTCCGGCCGGTGGCAGGCGCAGTGGCGCGACAGCCTATTGGGCGGCGTGATCGTCGTGGAGGGGGAAGCGGTGGTGAGGCCCACAGGCGACTGGTCCGGACGGCTCTACCGTCGCTACGACCCGGCCGCGGGCCGCCGCCTGCGCGTCCGGCTGATCCCCTACTTCGCCTGGGCCAACCGCGGCCGGTCCCAGATGACCGTATGGCTACCAGCGCGATGAGGGCCGCAAACCGGCGTGTTCATCGACGGCGGACAGACTGAAGGAGATCGACGCGTGGGGGCTGGGAAAGGAAACACCGGCAAGCGGCGGGCCGGACGAGGGGGCCGGACGAAGATCAAAGCGCGTCGTGCGGCACGCGGCGAGTACGAGTTGGTTCACCCGCCGTGTGTCCAGCAGCGCGCCCTGGACATGGAGGAGGTCCGCGCCGTGTTGGAGGCTGGCGAAGTGGACGTGGCCGAGGACGAACTCCGCTGGCTCTTGGACGGCTGCAGCATGTTTCTGGAAGCGCACCAGCTGTTGGGTCGCTTGGCCCTGGCGCGGGGCGACGTGGAATTGGCCCACGCCCACCTGCGCCGCGCCTGGGACTTGGGCATGGCCGCCCTCTCCCGCAGCTTCAGCGGGCGGCTGCCATACGCCCGTCGGGCCAACCGACCCTTCTTGGAGGCCGGCCGGGAGCTGGTCCGATGCCTGCTGGCCCGGGGTGATCGCGATGCCGCCCTGGAAGTCGCTCGGCGTCTGTGGAGCCTTGACCCCGACGCCCCGCTGGGTGTGGAACAGTTGCTGGCCGAAGCGGGGCCGCCGCAGTGAACGGCGTGTCCTGGCTTCAAGGCAGAGGAAGCTCGCCGAGTTCGAACTCATACTCCCGCGCCAGGATGGCGATGGGCGTCTTGTACACGAAGCCGTAGTCGGCCAGCGCGCCGTCGACGGCAAACAAGTAGGAGAAGCCGATTTCATTCTCTGAACGGCGGATGGTGTCCATGGCCGCCGGCTGGACGGGCTCCTGGCCGCTGGCCTCCAGATACGCTTCGCTGTCGAGGATCCAGTTGTAGTGGGAGGCCAGGGCATCGCCGGCCTGCTCGAATCGCACCGCGACGCGCAATTCCCAGAGATCCGCGTTCCTGCGGATCCGCTCCAAGGTGACCGTGGTGGCACCGATACGCCGTTCCACGTTTCTGGCCTTTTCGTCCAGCTCAGCGAAGCGGAAGGTTTCCACGGGCCCGGGCACCAGCGCGGCCAGGCCACCTCGGAGCCGGGCCACCTGCGTCGCTTCACGGGGGGGTAGCTTCAAGAGCACGGGCACTTCCGTGGCCAGGACGGTTGGTATCACGGGGATCTCCACTTCGCCCGAGTCGGGTCCGGCCAGTCGGTTGCCCCGGTCATCCACGGCTTCCAGGGACTTGCCCAGCCGGCGCAGGCTGACCGGCTGCAGCCGCGGCTCCCAGGCGATTTCGAGCACCACGCGGAGCACTCGCTGTTCGGGCGTGCGCAGATCTCGCACGGCTTCCATCCGTATGGGCTCGATCCGGAAAGGACCCACGTAGACGGCCCGCGACGATCGGGGCGCCTGGCCCGGTTGGGGAGGCCTTACATAGATCGCCTTCTCGGCCCCGAACAACTCGGCCGCCATGCGGGCGTCGTCCAGCACGCGGTCCAACGCCTCCCAAAAAGGTGTTTCGGAAAGCGACAGGGCCAGCTCCGGGTCGGGTGCAGCGGGGCGCGGCCAAAGTACCGTCGTGTTGATCTTGTTGCCCGTCTGGCGCTGGATCTCCGCCAGCACTTCGGAAAGCCGCATGCTCTCGGCGCGAAGCGTCACCGTCGACGGCCGCAGGGCCTCGTCGGCCAATTGCCGCTGAAGAACCTGGCGGATCCTCCGGCTCCGCTGGATCACTTCTGCCGACCAGCGCTGTTCATCCCGCGGCAGATAGTCCAACACGCGTGGCCCCAGCTCGATGAGCTTCCGTTCCGCCGCCTCTCGCTCGGCCAACGTCGGCGCGTCCAGCTGGTGGAGCAAACGGCGCACCTCCAGCCGCAAAAGGCTCTCCTCGGCCGGGCCCTGGGCTGGGGTCGCCAACGCTAAGGCAAACCACAGCAGATAAACAGACATCACACCGACTCCCTGTACTTCATCCAATCAATCCTAACCAACAAGCCGGATTCCGAGCAAGGACGCGTGCCCACGAGGCCTACAGCCCGGCGGCGGCTGGTTGGCCGCCCAATTGGACAACCAGCCTTTCGAAGAGACGTGTGCCTCCCGCCCGGCCTCGCGGAGCAGGGCAGCCGGATAGCACTGGCGAGACATTCTCCAAAGAATCAGTCCCTCCGGCGCGCGGGGCGCCGGGCCGCGCAACCGCGCCGATCGCCCCGACGCCAACTTGGGGGATCCTCGCAACGAGGAGGGCCGCTTGCGTTGAGCTACATTTTCAATAAAGGCGCGCTTTGTCGGGCGGGTCGGCACTGAGACGGACACCCATCGCACTTGGCAGGCAGAACGCCCCCTGGAGTTCATGGCAACGGCAACAACGGAAGCAATCGACCGGCTCGTGGCCCGCGCAGGGCAGCTGTACAGTCTGCCGGCGGTAGCCATGGAGGTGTTGGCGCTGACCGGTGATCCCAAGGTGGACGCCCAAGCGCTGAAGGAGTGCGTGGAGAAGGACCCGGCGCTGACGGCAAAGCTCCTGCGGGTCGTCAACAGCTCCTTGTTCGGGCTGGCCCGGGAGGTTTGTGACCTGGGCCAAGCCCTGGCTCTGTTGGGCACCAAGCCGCTCAAGTTGCTCGTTCTGGGTTTCAGTTTGCCGCCAGGTCTATTCCAGGGCATTGAGGCGGAGGTGTTGGGGTGGTATTGGCGTCACACGCTCACCAAGGCGGTGGCCGCCCGGACCCTATGCGAACAGGCGGGAAAGGAAGGGGGAGACGAAGCCTTCATCGCTGCGTTGCTCCAAGACGTGGGTGTGTTGGTTTTGATCCAGGAGCTGGGTGAACCCTATGTGCGGTTCCTGCGGAAGGTGCTCCAGGCAGGACACGATTTGGAACGGTCGGAGCAGGAGTCGATCGGCTTCGGCCACACGGCATTGACCGCCCGGCTCCTCCGGCACTGGGGGCTCCCCGCGTCGTTGGTCCAGGCCGTGGCTGCCAGCGGGCCGAAGGGCGACACGGAAGGAATCCCCTTGGTCGAAACCCTCCGGCTGGCCGAACTCGTCGCCCGCTTCCTGGTCGAGGAACGTACCCAATTGTTTGGTCAACTCCTCCGGCTCTCGACCCGCCACGGACTTCAGCGCCACGTGTTGGAAGGGCTGCTCGGAGAATTGCAACAGAAGGTCAGCGAACTGGCTGACGTGCTTTCATTGCAGCTGCCCAGTGGGGTCGATTGTACGGAACTGCTGGCCCGGGCGCACCGCCAGTTGGCCCAGTTGGCCGAGGAGGTGACGGGCCCGTTGCTCCGCAGCGGCGAGGGGGGGGCCGAAGCCGCGGATGGCCAGTGCGGATTGGGTCAGGCGTTCCGACACTTGGCCGATGCGATTCGGCCGCACGGGGCCGACAGAGGCGCGGCCCGCAGGGCAGCGTCCGGGGCGGGGCGGGGCGGGGCCCCGGTTGGTGGGCAGGCCGACGGTGTGCGGTCCACCAGGAAGGAGTCCACGGCCCAACGGTTCGGGGCGTTGGCCAAGGCCGTGGGGGCCTGCCGCCAGTCGCGTTGCCCGCTCAGCGTGCTCCTGGTCCAGCTGGAAGAGCACGACGATCCATTCTCGGCCCATCCGATCCTGTTCGAGCAGTTCCGCAAACGATTGGAGGCCGCTTGCGGAGGCTTGGACCATCCAGGGTTGATCTGCCAGCCGGACGGGTCGGCCGGCCTGTTGCTCATTCTGCCGGACTGCGACCGCCAGGAGGCCGTGCGCTGCGGGCAGGGGCTCATCGACCAGGCCCGCAGTTGGGCCAGTGGGCCCGCGTTGGATGCCCCTGCGTGGGGTATCAGCGTGGGGGTGGCCACAGTGTCGCTGGCCCCCAAGAACTTTGCCCCCGCCCGGCTGGTCGAAGCGGCCCGCCGTTGCCTCTACGGCTCCCACGCCTCGGGCGGCGGCGTGGTCAAAAGCATCGAGATCTACTGACAGACCATTACGGTGGACCCTCGGCCGCTCAGGCGTGGCCTCGACCCGCCCTACAGGCTAGCGATCAATGAGAGCGCGTCTCCTGACGCTCCGCCGGCGTCGGGCGGGCGTCGACGGGCGAGCCCGAACGGGACATCTCCACGCGCCCATCGACCAGCTCCAGCAGCAGGTTGGCCAGCCGGGAAGCTTCGCGACGGTTGTGGGTCACATGGAGCGTGGTCACTTTGGTTTCGGCCTGGACGCGTTTCAGAAGCCCCATCATCTGGTCCCGCGTCTGGTCGTCCAGTGCGCTGAGTGGCTCGTCCAACAGCAGCGTGGCCGGCCGGAAGGAAAGGGCTCGGCCCAGGGCCACTCGCTGAGTTTCCCCTCCGCTCAGGCCAGCCGGATAGCGGTCCAGGAGGTGGCCGATCTCCAACATCTCGGCCAACTCGGCCACCCGGCGACGGATCACCGCGCGAGGCACTTTGCGGATCATCAGGGCGAAGGCCAAATGATCGCGGACCGACATGGTGGTGAACAGGGCCGCGTCTTGCGGCACCAGTCCAACGTTCCGTTCGGCTGGCTTCAGTCGTGTCACGTCCGACCCGTCCAGCACGATGCGGCCGTGGGAGATGGCCTTCAGGCCGGCGATGGCCTCAAGCAGCGTCGTCTTGCCGCAGCCCGTCTTGCCCATCAACACGGCATAACCGCCTTCGGGCACTTGGAAGGAGATGTTCTCCAGGCGGAACGAGCCGGCATGGACGATGAGTCGTTCGACCAGGATCACGCCGCTAGCCCTTTAACCGACCAGATCCAACGCAGGACAGGCTTCCCAGCCTGTCGCCGCAACCAAAAAAGGATACGCCCACGGTGCGCCCGTCTCATGGAGTAAGATTGTAACCATATCCGGCCACCGCCCCAGGCCGGCCGACGGCCATAACCATTGTTCGCCGTCCCGGGGGTCACGTCGATTGCCTTAGCGACTGCCGGGTCCGCTGGCCCTTCGAACACCGCTACCCCCCTTTCATAACGTCAAGCTGCGCGTGCCCCACAGCCTAGCCACAATGAGAACGAACACAGCCGCCGCGACCATGATCAACGATACGGCCACCGCCGCCTCCAGATTCCCGATGCTCAATTCCAGGAAGACGGTGGTGGACAGCACCTCGGTCTTGTTCCGCGTGGCCCCCGCAAAGATCAGCAGGGGGCCGAATTCGCCCAAGGCGCGGGCCCAGGCCAGGGTGCCCGCGGTCAGCACACCGCGCATCGATTCGGGCAGCACGACCAGGCCGAAGGCCTGCACCCGGCTGCAACCCAAGGTCAAGGCCACCTGTTCGCGCCGCGCGTCGATCTGATCGAACGTGGCCCGCATCGTGCGCACGGCGAAGGCGCAGGCCACAGCAAACTGGGCCAGGATCACGGCGGGAATCTCGTACACCACCGCCTCGCGGATCGCCGCCGGGAAGTAACGGAAGAGGATCAGCAGACTCAGGCCCACTACCAGCGGCGGGAGCACGATGGGGATATCCAGGATCGCGTCCAACAAATTGCGACCGAAAAAACGGTGACGCGAAAGCAGGTAGCCCACTGGAATGGCCACCACCAGTGACAACAGGGCCGTCATCGTGCAGGAGATCAGGCTGAGGACGATCGAATAGCGGATCTCCTGTTTCGCCATCGCGGCCACGATGGGGCTGTTGACCACCTTGGCCAGCACGGGATGGTCCTGCGTCCACTCGGGGCTGATCGTGTGCCTCGTCTCGCCGGTGACCATGTAGGCCGCATCGGCCAGTAGCATGAACAGGATCAGCAGCACGTACGTGGCCCCGATGGCGCCCATGATCACGTAGAAGGGCGCATCGGACCGGATGCGTCGTGGTCGGGATATCGCCTGATCGTTCGATTCAGCCACCGGTGGTCATGCCGGAAAACGGGCCGTTGAGGGAAGGTCAGGGCGCCGTCGCCTGGGCCGCACGCTTCCCAGCGGGAGGCTTGGCCTGCGGTGCCTCCTCCTGCGCCGGTGACGTGACCGGCGTGGCGCCCGAAGTGTCATCGAGCTGCCAGATGAAACCGGCCGACTCGAAACACTCCCGCGATCGGACAATCGTCTCAAACAGCCGCCTCGCCAAATACTTGAACTCGCTGGACCGGGCAATGGCAAAGGGTTGCACGGCCTTGGCCAGCGGGGAATCGATGGGGATCACATCCAACTTGTCCCGTTCGGCCAGCGTGTCCGTGTAATAGGCCAACACGGCGTCCGCCGAACCCGTGGTGACGTTGGGCACGAGCATGGCCGACGAAGCCGTCTGGGCCACCACGTTGTGGGCCAAGAGTCTCTCGTACAGCCCTTCGTGCTCCAACAGCTGGCGGGTCAGGGCACCGATCGTACACTGTTCGGGCTGGCCAATCACCAGCCGAATCCCCGGCCGCGCCAAGTCCACGAGACTGCGGATCCCCTTGGGGTTGCCTTTCTGGACCGCGATCACAATGTCCGTGTGCGACACGTTCACCGCTTCTTGGAACCAGTCCCTGATGGGGTCGATGTCCAGATAGTAGACATCGCAGGCCATGTACATGTCGGGAAAGCCACTCTGTTGGTTGTCGCGGATGGCCCGCATCTGGGCCGTGAGGATGCCGCATCCATTGTAAATCGTATTGATCACCACCCCTTCGCGCTGCTCGAACTTCTTGATGATCGGTTCCAGGGATCGGCGGTTCACCGACCCGGCGAAGAAGGTCAACTGGGGCACCTCGGCCCATTTGTCGCCGTCCACCGGCCGGTAGCCCAAGGCGGCGAACTCGCGCAGCCCGCGATCCCGAGCCGCCACGTACCGCGCGAATCGCAGCGCCGCGGTGGGTTGGCGCGACGCTGTCAACAGGCCGACGGTGATCTCCGCTTCGCCCGAGGCCAATTCCGGGACCTCGATCGCCTCCAGCTCAGGGTATTGGGAGGCCGTGGCGTCCCAGATGATCCCTGCATCCACGCTCCCCAGCTTGATGTCGTTGGCCACCTCGGGCACGGTCGGTTTGAACACGCCGCTGCGGGTGACCCGCTCTTGGAGCCCGGCCCAATGGCCCGACCCTTCCAGACACCGCCGCGCGGCCCTCCCCACGGCCGTTTGTTCCGGGTTGCCCAAAGCCACGCGTACATCCGGCCCGAGCAGATCCTCAATCCCGCGGATCCTCTTCGGGTTGCCTCGCTGGACTGCCACCACCGGCCGCATCCGGGCCACGGGGATCCGCTCCTCGACCAATCCCTGCTGGTGGGCCAAGTCCGTGTAACTGTCGTCCCCGGGCAGGTAGAGATCGCCTGTTTTGCCCACCTTGATCTGGCTGAACAGGGTGCTCGAACCCCCATACTGCAGTTGAATGGCAACGCCATATTCTTGCTCGTATGCCTTGGCAATACGCTCCATCGGCTGCCGCACTCCGGCCGCACAAAAGACGAACAGGCGATCCGTCTTCCCCTTCAGGGCGGGCCGGCCCAACCTCCCCAGCGCCACGGCCAAAGCGGCTACGATGACCAGCACGGCCGCCAAAAGCACATACACCAGATTCGCCGCCCCCGACCGCTTCCTCTGCTGAAACACCAGACGCCTCCCGATACACCACAAGGTCCTGAATCACCGTGCGCAATGCTGCGACACCCCTGACGGCAAATCCGAATGTCTGAATCCAAATGTCGAAACAAATCCGAATGCCCGAAACTCCAATGACAAAAACACTGGCTCCCCTCCGGCGATTGCGGCACAACATCCAGCGGTGTACAGGTACGTTGAGGACATTTGGATTTCGGATTTCGTGCTTGTTCCGCTCTGTCGAGCTTCGTATTTGAGGTTTTCCGCAAGCCCTCTGTCACACAACCCGCGCACGGTCATTCAGGGGCTTGCTCCGGACGCCTCGGGCGGCTTCGGCACGGCGGGGCCGAGACCGACGCGCAGCGGGTGGGCGACAACCGATACCCGAGGCAGAACGCTACAACTTAGTCTACGCCCCCGCCGCTGGCCCGTCCAGGCCCCGTCCCGCTCATCCGTGTCCCCGCACGACACGGACCACGAGCGCCAGAATCGACCCGATCAGCAACACCCAGAAGGCAGCTCCCATGGCCAGCACAATCGCTGTGGCCACCCACTGACGATCCCCGTCCGTCTCAGTGTCCTGCGATGGCGCCGGCGGGACAACCAGATAGAGCACCGCCCCCAGAATGGTTGCCACAACCAGATAGGGCAGCCAATAGACCTTGCCGATGGGAGGTCCCAGGGGCCCGGTCCAGGCCCCGATGGCCCAAGTGAGAAGGACCAGCACGACGAACGTCCAGACAATCCCCCAAGGGCCTACCCGTTCAAACCCGAGCATGAACAGGAAAGCCACCACCCCTGCGGCCACCAGGGCCACCAGCAGTTCCACAAAAAGCGCCATTCCCCATCACTCCCCGACCGGTGACGGAAGCCTTCATACCGAAGACGGTTTGGTTTTTCCGCGCGTCGAGCTCTTCCCGGGTCCAGGCCGCAAAGGTCCACCCGCGCGGGGCATAAGCCCCGCTCCCCGCCTCGGAGAGGCGGGGCTACAGCAAAGGTCCACCGGCGCGGGGTATGGGCCCCTGCCGTATTATACCGCAGGCGAGCGTCGGCACCGCGCCGGCTGCCTGATCCAAGGGACATCGCCCCAGGGTGGCCTTTGGCGGGGTAAGCGTCCACAGGGCGACTTGGAGGAGTTTGGACTCCAGCGGGCTCGGCCTGGTTTCGTCGGCCTCAGTCGTCGGGTAAGCGTCCACAGGGCGATTTGGAGCGGCAATTCATTGCCGCTTTCGTTTTCACGCCTCAGGGCTCCGGGCCTTCGGCGACGCGCCACGGATAATGACCCGGCTCTTGGAGGGCGGCGATGCGTCGCCGCAAACCAGAAAAGCGGATAGCCCCACGCCGCGAACGGATACTTGGCAGGAAGTGCTCACGCCCGATGTCGGTTTCCGAAAGGGCCACAACAAAGGGGGCTGCGCAGCGATGTCACCGCCGGCCAGGCTCCTTGGGGGCATAAAACATCACCGGACCGGTGATGCCGCCCGTTCCCAGTTCGTTGAGCACGACGTTGGTCACACCGACAACCACGGTATTGGGACCTCCGGTTCGGGCGGCTTCGGTGGCGTCGAACTCGAAGGGAACGAAGCATCCCTTCGGGCTCGTGCCGAGCAGTTTGCCGTTCAGCCACACCTTGGCTTGCTCGTCCACACCACCGATCCAAAGAAAGATGCGACGGCCTGCGTACCGCGCAGGGATCTCGACCTTCTGGCGGTACCACGCCAAGCCCTTGTAGTAGCGCAGTCCCTGATCCGACCAAGACGCGGTGGAGGTGCGGATCCGCTGCCAATTGCCGCCTGACGTTTCGGGCCGCCACCAGCCGATCGCCTCGCCCACACCGGCCGGGTCGATCTGGAACTGCCAGGTGTCGTCGAGTCCGACTATCAGTTCGTTCCCGTTGGTGGTCCGCTGATACCCCGCTTCGGTCACTCGGCTGAAAAACCGCCGCAGGTAGCTTTCCGCATGGCGGCCGATCAAAGGCGGCGAGTGATCGGCCAACTCCTGGCGGATGCGATGCATTCGATCCAGGGCCTCTTTCGAAGCAACGTAATCGTGCCGGGCACGGGCCTGGAGCATGCCGATAAAGGCCTCCAGATAGTCGAACGATCGCTGGTACATCCAAACGCGTTTGCCGTAGACCGGCCCGGTTGCAGCCCGAACCGCTTCGCCCAGGGCCGCTCGCGCCTTGGCACGCACTTCCGGGGTGTAGATGTGCGGCATGTCCCAGGAGGAGCCGGTGTGAAAGTCCGCCGTAGTCAGTGCGTGGGACATGGTTTCGATGTAGCGCCTCATCGGTCCCCGTGCCGGCCCAAAGAATCTCTCGTAGAAATCCTGCATCAGCCGGTCCACGTCGGCCGTGTGGTCCCACATGAGCTTGCAGGCGACGTAGCGCGACGGCGCGCTGGCGGCCCAATCGGCCGGCGTCTCGACGCGCCAGCCGGCCACGCCCAGGTCCTTGCCCAGCGGAATGTCGCGCCGCACCCGCTCGATGAAGAAGTAGGGCAATCCAGGGTCGGCCAGGTTGTACCAGTAACCGCGGTAGTAGACTTCGGGCACCCGTTCGCCCCAGCGTTGGATGATCCACTGCTCGTAGCTCTTTTCAGGGCACACTGGGTTGTCCATGCCGTGGAAGCGGCACAGAGTGATCAGGGCCACCGCGGGCACCAAGCGTCGATCGGGGACCACCCTGACCGGCGGACGGTTGTAGACCGAGTAGGCATAGAAGCCGAGTCGCTTGTTGGGGAACTCGCCTTCGATGCCCTTGAGTACCTGGTTGAAAAACCAAACGTACCGGTCGGTCATCGACGGGGCATTGCCGAAGGGATCGAAGTCGCCGCCGTCGAGGGCCCGGCAGTCTTCGCATTCGCAGAAGCCACGTCCGTCGTTGGCGCCGATGCCCATGATCTCCGCCTCGGGATGCTGACGGAAATACGCCTTGGTCGCCTCCACGGCGATGCGTAGCACCCCCGGGTTAGAGACACACAGTTGACGCGTGGTGCGCTTGCCGCGCACAAGCGAAAAATACTCCGCGTGATCGGCAAACAGCCGCTCACTCTCGCGCGGCCCGAAGCCAGGCACGCCGTGCGCCGAGGGAAAGTAAGGCCCGCCTAGGCGCATGCGGCGCTGCCAGGCCGGGGCATCTACCGCCTGCAAGTGCCGGGCGCCGAACGATGGCGTTTGGACTGTCGTCTGCTCAGCCACGCGAACCGTGTCCGTCTTCGGGATCACCAGCCCCAGTCGGCCGGGCAGGAACCAGCGCACCCCCAGTTGCTCCAGGAGTTCGTAGGCGGCGTTGAGTGTGCCGGCCGGCGCAAGGCCGCGCAGCGACAACCTCCCGCCGCCGGCTTTCAACACGAACGACGCGGGATCGTCGCCCCTCTTGCGAACCTGGCTGTCCAGCGCCGCATCAGCTGCGGAGCCGATACGTATCGGGATCAAGCCCTGGGGC
>DQVB01000742.1 GCA_015661985.1 Planctomycetota bacterium
GTACAAGCTTCGTCCATTGAGCTTGGCTTGTATGCGACGAACGATTCCCACCTTTACCAGCTCCGATAACGTGCGGTATACCGTGGGACGGCTGACTTCTCGCCGGGCCACGGCTTCGTGTAGATGCTCTAGGAGATCCTCAGCGTTGAAATCGTGGTGATGGCTGTAGATCGCCTCCAAGACGCGAAGCCTTTGCGGCGTAATCCGCTTGCCTTGGCCGTGAAGGAACTCGGCAAACCGCTGCTCGGGCGACAGCTCAACCTTGACCTCAGGCAGCCCGAATCCAATCGACACGTTGGTTCTCCCCGCAATCATCCGATGGAAAACATGAAAAAGAGAGGGACGACAACACCGGCCGTGGCGAGGACCGCACCCCGACCGGTAATGCCCTTGCTGCCTTTGAGCACGAACAGCCCCGTCAACGAGACGACGATCAGCGCCACGGCATAGACGTCCGAAAAGACCAGCCACGCACGCTTTGGGCTGATGTGCAGGCAATTCGCCTGGTAGAGGATGGGGCGCCGCCTCACGGACTCGTAAACGCCTTCGCCGCTCTCCAGGTCGAGGAACACGGAGCCGTCGTCGAGATAGATCTTGAGCTTCTTCGGCGTCGGGAAGTCATGACTCCGATAATGCGCCTCCTGTCCCAGCGGTTCCAGAACGCCGAGCACCCACTGCCGCGACACGGCGCCGGGGCCCTTCGGTGTCGGCGCCCGCACGTCTTGCCGCTCGATGACGAAGTTGGGATTCCAGTCATCCACGTGGTTCAGGGCGAGCCCGGAAACGGCGTAGAGGATTGTGGTCCCGGCGACCAAGTACCCCAGGTCACGATGAATGATGTTGTTCAGTCTGCGAAGATGCATGTGTTTCTCACCATGTGCGAAGTGATTCGTAACCGTCGCCATTCTCCGATGCTAGGGAGCGTTGCTCGACGTGTCCTGCCTATTCGCAACCTTGGAGGCTAGTTCGAGGGAGATGTCAACGATCCATCGATTGATGTTCTCGTCGGGAAGGATGGCGTCGTGCCGATATGCGATCCGCCCCTTCTCGCCCACGGCCTTGATGGCTCCGCCGATGATCTTTCCCTGGAACATCTCGCTGACCGCGACGAGCACGGGAACTACCAGGGCACGGTGCTTCTGCCGCAATACTTCGCGGATTGCGATTTCCGTCGGCTCGCTCTTGTAGTCGACAATGTGACCGCACCAGGAGTATTCGACGCAATCCACGCCGGTTTCCTGCTTGACTTCGCGACTGACTTTCGCCAGAAGGGCCTTCCACTCTTCGTTGTACTGCGTGCTGCCGTAGGCAACGAGGACAATACCTTCGTTGCTGGGGTCTTCGCTCATCCGTCGCACTCGACGCGTCACGTTCTTCGTGAGAACATCTGGGAAGTCGAGCAGCGGAGCCAACGTGACCCGGGCCTTGGGCCTGTAGATTTCGATTCCCTCCAACCGCAGTGTCTCCATGCTCTTGTGGTCCTGCTTCTGACCGGCGATCGTGGGGATGTCGTCGAACGAGTGAGAACTGACCGTCATGAGTAACGGGACCAGGATGACGTCAGTATACCCTTGGGCGTCGAATTTCTTGAGCTGCGTGGCAATCGACGGCTCGTTGTATTCCATGAAGGCCGATTGGATGCCGGCGATGGCGTCGCCTGCCAAGACGTCGTTCCGGACGTCGTCCTCGATCTCCAGGAGCATCTTGCGCCAGTTCTCGGAATGCGAGCCGTGGCTGACGAGAAGCACGCCGATCTTCTTTTCGTTACCCGCCGTGCTCGCGCCTTCGGATACAAGCGGTGCGTCGGCCCGCGGCGCTGTCGGCCCGGCCGTGTCGCAGCCGACGGTGACGCACGCCGGCAAGACGGCTCCCAGCGAACAACATAGCAATGCGGTGAGAGTGCCTGAGTGGTTTTGATTCATGATGTGTTCTTGGCTCCATGTCATTTCTGAAGGATCAGCTTGTTGTTTCGCGTCACGATGAGGCGATAGACCTCACTGCTGTGCACGATCTGCAGCTCCCGGCCTCCTTGAAAGAGCTCTTCCGAGCGGACGGACGGAACATAGCGAGTTTCGCCCTTTCCTGTGCCGCTGGCATCTGTCGCGCTTTCGGAGTCTCTTGTTTCAGCCATCGCCTAACGTCTCCGTTGACGAAGCCACACCGGTAGGGGTGCCCGTGAACGGTCACAAAACTGGTGGACACGCGATGCCGTCGCGGACAGCCAGAGCGTTACGGGCTTGGCAACTCTTCCCGACGTCAGGGATGCTCTTCCACCGACGCGCTTTGTGAAACGCACGCAGGCAGGTCGGACACCCGCGTCAGAACGACACGGCCGTGAGATTGGGAGTGTACGGACGAACGGTGCACACCCACGGCCGCATCGGCGGGCTGAGATCAGACGAGCGGGGGGAGCCCGAGTTCGGAAAGAACGGATAGTCGCGGCGGATGTGTCGCGGAGAGGGACTGCCGACAGGCCATGTGCCAGAGGAATGACCAAAACGAGCTGAGCGGAATCGGCCGACGTGCAAGACTGCCCGACGGCCGAACAGATCGCACACTGGTCCTGGTCGTAGACCGGGATGTCCTGGCCTTCGGGACGCTCGATATGCGGAAGCCCGTCACTAGGTGTCTGGTCATCCGGCAAGCTGATGCCCAGGAGCAGGACCGTATTGCCGACACGGACTCCATGGCCGCAGCCGGGGATGAGGTGCGACCCCTCACCCACGCCCGCCACGCTCGTCAGTGTGGCGACCAGGAACCAAGCGATCGGCTTTTGAACTGTATACGGCATCGCGGTATGAGAGGCACTGTTGTTGCGGAACCTCATTCTCGTATCGAGCACAATA
>DQVB01000727.1 GCA_015661985.1 Planctomycetota bacterium
GCCTCTTCAAAAGACTGCCCAGCCCGTCCCGGCATCCACTCCGTCCCCCAATTGGTTACACCCGCATGCCACGAAAGGGCTTCCAGGGGGCATCCGGCAACCCAAGACCATCCCCCTGATCCTCACCAAACCGCCGCCCCCACTTCCCACACGCAACCGCCCCAGCGATGCGACGGCCCAACGCTTCTCGCACCTCGGTTATCAGCATGGGACGCCTGAACAACCCTGTCAACCCCCTCATGAGAGGGCACCGCCTCTGCGTTAATGGCAACACCTTTGGCTTAATAAATATGCCAAATGGGTGGCAAAAGGGCTCGCGGGCGTCCCAGCCTTCGGGCTGAACAGGCGGCTCCAGAGGCGGCCACGGGCCGGGTCGGCAGGCGCCATCTTCATCGTTCAACCCACAAGTGCCGCCCTCCTTTACTTTACACGGACGTTGCCCCAATCCAAGCGGGTGTCACCCGGCCGGCGTATTTCGCCTACAAGGCCTGGCGAGGGTGAGCGCATCCAGAAAAGGTAAACCACAGACGGCCTGGCTAGCGACACCCCAGGAGACTTCCTTCTCGTTCATCCAACAGGATCCACAAACCGGCGGAGCGCAAATTGGTGCAGGAGAAGATCTTGAGCGGAGAGAAAGTTCTCGGACGCAACAGGCACCGACAACGCAATCACCTCCGACAGAACACACGCCACACGTAGCTTGCGACACCAGCCGTCTCACTTCCCCCAGTGGCGTCCCATCGACTCATCCACCGCAGAGAGGGCTCAACAAGAGCAAGAGCCAAGTGGGCTTGGTTCAACGACGAGCATAAGCCGGGAGGTGATCGTCCGCCGTAGCCACGCTCGCCGAAGCGTGGAAACGCGAGGAAGCAGGCATTCTCCACCATTTGGCGACGGTGGCTGCGGTGGTGAGACACGCTCTAACCAAACAAGGCGAAGTATTTCCCGGTCGGTGTGAAGATCTACGCCCGAGCGAACCGTCGGACGGCCCGGACCAAAGCCGATCTGGGCCGCACAAGCCGTCGCAGGCCGCCGGCAGGGTTTCACTGGGCCAGTTCGAGGCAAAGCTGGTCCAGCTGCGCCAGCGCTTGGCTTGCAGCCCGCGCTGCGGCCACCGCGTCCGCCCGGCTCGGTGCGTCCAATGTCAACACGGTCGGCCTGGCCTCCAACCGGTGGAGTTCTTTGAGAAACCGTGCTGTCCAGGCGAGCTGGGAGTTTCCCTCCGCCTCATCGCCCAAAGCCAATCGGACGGCAAACAGCCGGCTGTTCACGGTCCGTGCTGTCTCGGCGGGATCGAGCCCCGCACGGCGGCACACGTCCAGATCGGCGCAGAGGCCGACCCAGCGGTTGCGGCCGCGACACGCAGCAACGATCGCCCTGAGGGGCCGGCCGGAAGGCGCAGCGTCGGGAGGCCCAACCAGTGCGAACTGGACTTCATACTGTTGAGCCAACCGCTCGACCAGATCCAAGTGCCCCGTGGCCGCCGCGCAGATGATCACCTCCACTCCCATCGTCCGTACGAACTGGAACAAGCGGCGGCACGTTTCCTCGTCCGGCGGCATTTCCCCGACCCGGTAGGCGAGCAAGCGAACCCCGGCGGCGTCCAGCCCCAGGCGGACCTGCTCCCGCACCCCGGCATCGATCTGATGGTCGAAACGGATTGGCCTTCGGGGCCCCACCGCCCAACCGTGCGAGGCTTCCAGGTAGAGTAGCCCTCCGGAGGCAGCCCTGCGAGCTGCGTCCAGCAGCGTGGGCCCGTGATCGCTGGAGGCCGCCACCCGCCAACCCAGATGCTCGCGAGCCCTCACGGCCGGCGTGAGTTTGGCGCTGGGCGTGGTCGGCGCCTCCAGGTCGCCCAGCGCGAACTGGACGGCGCCCAGGTAGAAACGAAGCATCATGGGATCCCAGAACACGTACGGGTTGTGGGCGATCGTCGAGTAAAACACACGGCCGCGGCCGTAGCGGCGAACCCACGCCAGGGCATAGTCGTTGTCCGCCCGGTAGCATTTGCCCCGCGCCGGGCCCTGGTTGAGATCCGTCTTTTCCGTGTCGATCGTGAGCAGTACTCGAAGGCGGTTGCGCGAATACGGCTCGTGCACGCGAAAGAACTCGTCTCGGTATTCGAACCCCGAGGGAGGAAAGACGCGAGTCAGTGGGTGCTGGGGATCGTCGATCTTGACGAACACGCTCTCGTCGCTCTCCCGATGGTTGGCCCCGCGAGCGCCGAGGAGAATTGCGAATTCGGGCCAGTCTTCGCGGGCGCCGGGCCAATCGGTAAAGGCCACCGATGTGCCGTGGACTCCCATCAGCCCTCCACCGGCGTAGATGAATTCCACCAGGCTCCGCCTCAGCTGGCGGTCTCCGAACAGATTCCCAACCGTGTTGTTCAAGAACACCGCATCGAAACGGCGCAGGCTTTCTGGACGAAACACACCGGGGTCCCGGCCGACGGTCGTCTGGTACGCCCCCGTCTTACGCCCCATGAGCGTGAAGGCCAGGTTTGCGTGGCGGATCGACGGGTGCCCTGGATATCCCACGTTGCGGTCGAAGATCAGCAAGCGCCTGTCCCGC
>DQVB01000158.1 GCA_015661985.1 Planctomycetota bacterium
CAGCTGTTTGCCCAGCTGGTGGCTCGTCTCATGTGCCGCTGGCATACCCGCCGGGGGCGCCGGGGCGTACGTGGACTACGCTGGCCGGTGGCCGGGTCGAGCACCGCCGGAGCCCGCTGGTGACCGCCGCGTTTACGCCTGCCGGCGGCCATGGTGGAGCTCGGCAACGAGTGGTTTACCGAAAAGACAACGGGAGGGCAAGACGTGCGAGATTCGATACCCAGAGCCGCCCGGGAAGGTGGCTCCAAGTCTTGGGGTGAGCTGCCTGCGATTGCATTGGCTTGCGTCCTTCCCAGCCTGGCCACCTGGGTATACTTTGTGGGACTGGCGAGCGGTCCACCCGCCCTACAGCGATGGGCCTACGCAGCGCTGAAGACGGTTCAGTTCACTTTTCCGGCCCTATGGGTGTGGGCCGTGTGCCGGGAGCGGCCGAGCTGGAAGTCTCCGCGCTTCGGTGATCTGGTGGCCGGATTGGCCTTCGGCCTGGCCGTACTCGCCGCCGGGCTGGTAGTCTATTTTTGTTGGCTCAAGCCCGGCGGTTTTCTTTCGGCTGCCGTGGCACCCATCTACGAGAAGGTGAGCGAGTTCGGCGTGGGCGGCACGTGGGGCTTCCTACTGCTGGCCGCCTTTTACAGCGTGATTCACTCCTTCCTGGAAGAGTACTATTTTCGCTGGTTCGTCTTCGGACGGCTCAGCCGCCTTAGGCCATTGGGGTCGGCCATTACCCTTTCCGGCTTGGTCTTCATGGTCCACCACGTGATCGTCCTCGGTACGTATTTCGGGTGGCTTTCCGTGGGCACTCTGCTGTTCTCGCTGGCCGTGGCCGTCGGGGGCGGCGTGTGGGCGTGGATGTACCATCGGAGCGGATCGTTATGGTGGGTGTGGCTGAGCCACCTGGTGGTCGACGCCGCCATCTTCATCGTCGGATACGATCTGATCCGGCCGCTGCTTGGCCGGTGACTCCGATGCCGGCCACCACGGTCCGGCTGTGGGCGTGATGGACCCGCAGCTGTCCGATGTCGGCCAGCCCAGCCAGCTTGTAAAACTCCATGTCCGGGTTGAGCATCCGGCCCGTGGCCGGGTCGTAGGCGACCTCCTCAAACAGGGCATACGTGATGCCCATGATCATGCCGCCCATCACCTGGCTCTCGGCCGTCTTCAGGTCGACGACCAGGCCGCAATCCTGGACGGCAACCATCTGGTTGATCCGCACCACGCCGGTTTCCACATCGACCGAAACATCGGCCATCTGGACCCCGCCCACACCGCTGGAAGTCAGTTCCGTTTCCGGCCCCGCTTGATGTTTGCCCTGCACGGCAATAGGCATTTGGCCCAACAGGGCACAGGCTTCTTTCCAGCTGACCGCGCGCCCAGCTTCGCCCTTTTGACGGATCGTGCCCCGTGCCGCTTCCCATTGCTCTACGGGGACGCCAAACTTGGCGGCCACCTTGGCCAAAAGGGCGTCCAACGCAGCCACGGCGGCCCGGCGCGACGAAGAGGCCACGCCCCCGGCCGTGGTGCTTCCACCCGACGCCCCGTCGGGCGGGTAGGCGTTCCGGCCGATGTTCACCTGGACCCATTCGAGGGGCACGCCCAACGTTTCGGCCACCACCACCGCGATGACCGTGCGCGTTCCCGTGCCCAGGTCCTGCGTCCCAATGTTGACGATCACCGAACCGTCGGGCTGGATGGTCAGGTCACAGGCGCTGGTGTGCCCGGCACCCCCCCAGGTGTGCATGGAGATGCCCAGGCCTCGCTTCACGGGCCCCGGCGTCTTGTCCCCTCGCGGATGAACCTTGCTCTTGTAGTCGATCAGGTCTGCCGCCAGCAGCAGTTCTTCGCGATAGATCGGCCGCAGTCGCTCGTCGACCAGGTCCAGGTTGTTGAGGAAGAACTCCAGCGGATCGATCCCCATCCTCGCGGCCAGGTCTTCCATGGCTGCCATGGTGATCAGGCAAGCCTGGGGATGGCCGGGAGCCCGCCATGCTCGGGCTGCACCGCGGTTGACCGGAATGCCCTGCGAGGTGGTGTGGCGGTTAGGGATTTGGAACACGTACGGAAGCGGCGGCGGGCGGAAACGGCCCATGCCGGTCGAACCCCAACAGCGCGACCGCCACGCGATGACTTTCCCCTCCCGGTCCGCCCCCACCTTCACGTCGGCGTAGGCCGAGGGCCGGTGGCCCGCGATCATCAACTCCTGGTCCCGCTCCAGCATCAGTTTCACGGGCCGGCCTGTTCTCTTGGCCAGCTCCACACACACGATCCCCCACCGGTCCGCGCCGAACTTGGAGCCGAATCCGCCACCCATGTGCTGGCAGTCCACATGGATCTTGCTGGCCGGCAACCCCGCCACCTCGGCCAGCTGGCCCGCATAGCCGGACACGTTCTGGGTCGAACACCACACGTACAGCTCGCCCTCGCGGAACTCGGCCACTTGACCGTGGGCTTCCAAACAGCAGTGCGTCACGGCCGCCAGTCCGTAACGGCCCTCCACGACCGCAGCGGCCCGCTCGAACGCCCCGTCCGGATCGCCTTCCGTTCGGACCCGCTCGCGGCCCTCGGCTTTGGCCGGATCCGTGTCTTCCATCTGCGGCCTCTCGGGCCGGTAAACCGCCTTGATCTTGCCCAACGCCTCTTTGGCCACCTCTTCGGAGGTGGCGGCCACGGCCGCGATCTCCTGGCCAGCCCAGGTGATACGCCCACCCGGCTCGGTGATCACGTGTACCGCCTCCACCCCGGGCATCGCTTCAGCAGCCCGGGTGTCCAACGACTCCAGCACCCCCGCGGCAACAGGGGCGAACAGGATCTTGGCATAAAGCATGCCGGGCCGGCTGTGGATCCACGAAAACGATCAAAGCTCAGTTCCACGGCAAAGTGTTCGTGCCCCCAAGACCCCGTGGCTTTGCCGGCCGGTACTGAAGTGGAACTGCGCATTCCGACGGCGATCGACGCATCCGAGGCGGAGCGTCGTACCGAGGAGCGGGCGGGGGCCGAACAACCGGGTGCTGACCGGCCATCCACGGGCGCAGAAAAGAACACTTCAACGCCAGAGGATAAACGTCCGCTGATGCGGCTCCTCGAGCTGTTGGACCAGTTTCCCGCCAACCCGGATCTTCCTGACGACCTGGCCGAGCAGCACGGTCACTACCTGTACGGCACGCCCAGACGGAAATGATCTTCGTGGACACGAGCTTCCTGATTGCCCTGATGAACCCGCGGGACCGGCTCCACGACGGCGCACGGCGCTGGACCACGGTTGTTGCGGAATCGATGATCGTCACCGAGAATGTGCTGTGGGAAGCGGTCAACGCGTTCTCCACATTACCGGAACGGCCGAAGCCAAAGGCAACAGTGGATTGGGTGCGCCGGACGCCAGAGTGCCTGCTCTTGCCGGCGACCTCAGAGTTATTTCACCGGGATCTGAGTCTCCGTGACGGCCGGACGGACAAGGAACGGTCGTTGACCGAGTGCATCTCGTTTCTTGTGATGCAAGACCAACGGATCGGCCGCGCTTTGACCCGCGATCATCACTTCGAGGAGGCCGGCTTCCAGGCGCTTTTACGCCGCGACCCGCCGTACTTGCGGCGATGTGGTTGTCGCCACGATTGTGGGCCGCCTGACGCTCCAGAATTCCTGTCTGTATCGGGGGTGGCAGGTCCTGGAGCCTGCGCCGGGGGCGGATGGCAGGCGCAACGTGCCGGCGCTGTAGAATAGATGTACCAGCCCGCGGACGGCCGGCCTCAGATCGGGCAGTAGCGAGCCGCAGCACTTGGCCTAGGCTGCGACGCACTGCCCTGGGCCGGTTGGATAATGGCTCAGCCAGCCCGAACGACTCGGCCGTCACGGCGTCCCACCTCATTACCGTCTGGGACAACAATGACCGCTCAACGCCAGTTGCTCGCCAGGCTGATCAATCAGGTGGCTCGGGGTGTCCCCTGTGCCTTGTGTGTGGTGGTGGGGGCCCGGGGTTCTACCCCGCAGGAACCCGGGGCCATGTTGCTGGTTGACGCCGCGGGCGGGACCAGCGGCACCATCGGTGGCGGGTGCGTGGAGGCGGAGGTGAGGCGACACGCGCTGCGGATAATCCCCTCAGGGCGGTCGGAACTGCTCAAGCTGGTGCTGGATCATGATTACGGTTGGGACGACGGGCTGATCTGCGGCGGCCGGTTGGACGTGGCGGTGGTGGTAGTGGCCAGTGCAGCCGAGGCGGAGTCGGTGGGAAAAGCCTTGGAGCAGATCGACCGCCGCCAGCCCGCTTCCCTTCCGCTTCGGGTGGAACACGAGGGAAGACGATTGGGGTTTCGGGTGAACATCGCGCCGACGCCCTGGCTGCTCGTCGCAGGAGCTGGACATGTGGGGGCCGCCGTGGCCAAGGTGGCGGTGGGCTTGGATTTCCGTGTCGTCGTCTTCGACGACCGCGCCGATCTGCTCGTCCCCGAACGCTTGATGAGGCCCATTGAAACGGTCGCCGGTGACATCAGCCAGTCGCTCCGCCAGTGGCCCATTGACGCGAACACCTACATCGTCATCGTCACTCGTGGCCATCGCCACGATGAACAGGCCTTGCACGCAGTGCTCGACTCCCCGGCCCGGTACATCGGAATGATCGGCAGCCGGCGCAAGATCCGGCTCATCTTCGACGACCTGGAGCGCATGGGCGTGCCGCGCTCCAAGCTGGAGGCGGTCCACACGCCCATCGGCCTGGACATCGGTGCGGTCACCGTGCCCGAGCTCGCCGTCAGCATCGCCGCGGAACTGATCCAGGTGCGGCGGGCGGAGAAGGTTCAAACGGTGGAAGGCCCTTTCCAGCTGGATATTCCCGCCTCATGAGCGGTGTGCGCGCCGGTAGAGTTCCTCCAGCTCCAGCAAGTCTTCCGGGCGATCGACGTTCACTAGCACGCCGGGATCCTCCACCGGCACAATCCGCCGGCGCACGCCTGGGGCCCCGAGCAGTTCCCGTAAGGGCTTGTCCGCTGGGGCCGCCAGGATCGTGGGAAACATCCTCGCGGCTACCAGGGGCGGATGACCCCGACGTTGACCCAAAGCGGGCACAGCCACGTCGGCGCCGTGCAGCTTGCCGGCCAGAGCCAAATACGTCTCCTCGCGCACCAGTGGGCAATCGACCGGCTGGATGAAGACCCCTGTGACCTTCGCGCCAAAGGCAGCCAACCCCCTCTGCACGCTTCCGGTTCGCCCGCGATCCGGCAGGGGATCCAAGACCCAGCGGAAGCCCAAGCGGCGCACAACCGGCTCGACGGCCTCCGAGTGGTGCCCCAACACGACGACCACATCGACCAGTCGTCGTATGACTGGACCCTGTAAGAGGTGTTCCAAAAGATGCCGTCCGGCTATCGAGACTAGCGCCTTGGGTGCGCCCATCCGTTCCGAACGCCCCGCGGCCAGCACGACCAGGCCCACACGCCCCAAGTCGACTGCGCGCCAGCCCCTGCTCTCTGAACACATCAGATCGTTCCCGTGTCCTCCAGAGCCACGAACGCGACCTTCGGCTGCTTGCAAACGCCGCTCTCAGCCATGGCTGACGGCAAGCGAACTCGCCCAGGACTGAACTACATGGCTTGGCCGCGATAGCAGACGACGGCTCCGTCGAGGGTGACCATGTACAGGCTGCCGTTGGCGGCCACAAGGCCGTCAAAGGCAGGCAGCTGGTCCAGTTTGTGTTCAGCCAGTTTGCGGCCGTCCGTCTTGGAAAAGACCTGGAGCACGCCGCCGTATTCGCCGCGGAGCCAAGCCAGTTGCCGGGCCATTTTCTCTTGGAACACGGGCTCATTGGAGCGCCCCCACATCCGTTTTTCGTCGACCACGTCGCGAGGCCCGGCAACGAACAGCCGGTCGTTGGCCAGCACCATGGCTTTGGCGATCACGTCGGGTTCTTCGTGCACCCAGTGGTATCGCAAAGCGGTGAGCCTGTCCGCGGGCAGTTGGGCCAACTTCTTCCAGTCCACCGAATGCGCGGCCAGCGGGTTATCTGTGGGATAGCGGCTGGGGATCCAATTGCCTTCCAGGCGTGGAATGCCCACCTTGCGGGCTGGCCGCTTGTCGGCGCAGTACAGCCGGTATTCGCTGACCGACGTGTTGCACATCAGTTCCGGGTCGCGGGCGTAGGCGTAGGCGTTGTGTTCGTCCAAGCAGAGGATCCGCCCGCAGGGGGTCCGCTTGAAGGGCAATTGGAATTCCGCCCAGCCTTCGCCGGCGGCGCGGCCGTAGATCCAGTAAGTACGCTGGTGCCAACTGTCATCCAGGAAAGACGTCGGGGCAAACAGGTGCACCTCTTCGTCATATTGTGTGTCCGGACGCTGGGGCCGGATGCGCAGTCGCCGGCCATCAAGCGTGAAGGTCTGCGATTTCATGTAAATGTACCGGCCGTCGCTGGAGAGGATGTCAGGCATGGCTACGGGCATGTGCTTGCCCATGAGCAGGTCGTCCACAAGTTTGTCCGTCCCCGGGACGCGGCGATCCATGACGTTTTCGGAAATCAGCCGGCCCGTCTCCGGATCGAGAATCACCAGGCGGAGTCCGCCGTCGAGGAACAGGGAGCGGCCCGCCACGCAGTACACCTTGCCGCCTTCCACCAGCGCGCTGCCGAACAACGGCCAAACGGATTCCAACTGGCCGCAGGCCACCAGCTGACGCCGGCTCGGCGCCGCCTGGAAACGCCAGGCCAATTGGCCGGTGGCGGCGTTCAGGGCGTAGACGCAGCCGTCGGCCGAGCCGAAGATGGCCAGCTCGCCATAGAGCGTTGGTGGGGAATCCACTCGCCCCCCGGCGATGAAATGCCACAACTCCTCGCCCGAATCCGCGTCCAAGGCATACACGGTGTGGGCATCCACGGCGCTGAAAAGCACCTTGCCGCCCGCCACGACCGGCTGGCTGAGTCTTGTGCCGAGTTTCTTTTTCCAGACCGGCTGCAGCTCCAGAGGCACATCCGTGCGCACGTATCCGCTGCGGGCGTTGTCGTGGCGGAACACGGGCCACTCAGCCGGTGAGTATCCGGGCGGCCCGCCGAGGCTTCGGTAAGCCGGCCCCCGCCTCAGCCGCGCCTCCGGTGGCGGGGCCTCCGCCGACTGGGCCTTCGGTGTGACGGCGGCCAGTCCGTTCAGTTTCGACTGGTAGTAGCACGCACACGCGTGCGGGCCGACGTAAATCATGCCGTTGGCTGGCATCACACCGTAGAAACAGCCGCCGCGGATCCAGTGGTTGTTGAACCACCGGTCCTGCTGCATGTCGTAGAGCATCAACCCCATCATGGGCGGCAGTTGAAACCGTTCGGTCGCGCGGCCGGCATAACATCGCTGGTGAATGTAGAAGGACCGGATCGGGTTGCGATATTCGGCCACCTTGCTACCATCTTCTACACTGTAAGTGACGAACACGCCGTTGTTGGGCCGTCCCAACACCCAGACCCGGTCGCCGAGCACGTAGAAATCCTCCAGGCTGAAGTGGCCGGAACGCGGTTTGTTCTTCACCGTCCAGACAACCTTGCCTGTGTCTGCGTCGATGGCAAAGATGTTGCCCCTGGGCGAAAAAAGGACCAGGTCCCGGTGGAGCACCAGGCGCGGGCCGGAATACCCGGTGGGCACGACCTTCATCTCCAGAGTGTCTGCCTTCCACAGTTCTTCGCCCGTAGCGCGATCCAGAGCCACGACCGCACGGCCGTCGTGGAAGCAGACCATGCGGCTGTTGACGGCCACGGTCATGGGTGTGATGGGCATCTCGCGCTGCCACAGCAGTTTGCCGCTTTCGGCCTGGAAGGCCTTGAGTCGCCGCGTCCCCTGATCGCGATGCCAACCCCAGCGGACGCTGGCGCGATCCCGCTCTTTCCAGCAGTTGGCGTTCTCCTGCCGATAGTCGCACCTCTTCCGCTGAGGGTCCACCACGGCAAACACAACGCCATCGGAAACAATCACCTCCACCGTGGTCGCCGTGTCCGGGTAGGCGCGGACCCGATCGCCAGTTGCCGCACCCAGGCACAGCAGGTCCTGGCCGATCCCCGGCGCGATGTACACGCGGTCTTCAATAGCCACCAGGCGCCGCGGCATCCAACCGGGCCCGCTTTTGAGCGGAAACAGCGCATTGAACCAATCACGCAAGGGACGTTTCCAGAGCACCACACCGTTGAAGGCGTCGCGCGCGGTGAGCATGAACTGCGAAGGCAGCTGGATCGACTCCGTGGGCCCTTCGTCCAACACGTAGAACACGCGGCCAGCGGCCGATACCATGGCCTGCATGCTGGCCGTATGCTCGTGGCTTCGAGCCCACAACGGTCGGCCCGTCCATTGCAGCCCACGAGGGTGCCCGGCCACACGGTCCCGGGAGACAGCCGTCCCCTGAGCGTCGTGCAGATAGTGCGTCCACTCGTCAATCTCGTCCGGCCAGGGTTTGACGGTCTTGATCCATCTGCCCTTCTCTTTCACCAGCGCCACACCGCCCGGGCGCAATACCCGTTCCACTTCGGCCATAGACACAGTGCCCAACTCTTCGGCCACGACCAGATTCACCAGGTTGTCGACATAGGGCAGCTGCCCGCTACCGTCGTCCAGCTTGAACGACACGTTTCCACAAAGCCCCGACGAGTGTGCACGTTCGCGGGCCCTGCGCACGTTCTCCGCATCGGCATCCAGACCTTGGACCAGGAAGCCCTCACCGGCCAACAGCTCGACGGTGAACTCTCCGTCACCGCAGCCCAAGTGCACGATCAGCCCGCCGGTAATGCCCGCGGTATCGAGCAGTTCACGGGCCGTCTCGGCCCGCCCCGCCACCGGCCAAAACAGCATGACGAGCAGTGCAAGCCTCTTCATGACCCTTTTCCCTTTTCTCTCGATTCCTCTCGTCCCTCACCCAAGCCGTTTCCGGGAAAGGCCACAGGCGCTGTGCGCCTCGATGGCCACCGTGTTCGCCACAGGGGTGGCGGTCAGCCCTGGTGGAGCCAGAGCATCAGCACCGCCGCGGCCCCATGCTACCGTGGGACACACGCGCTTGCCAGCCTGCTCCAACCGCAGGGGGTGCTCCAAAGGCCGCCGGCCCACTGCGACGCGCCCCATGCCTTATACTCCGCAGACAGACGCTCGTCTCGGCCGTCGACGTTCACCCTGCAATCATGGTATCGCCTCGAAAGCCCCTCTGTTCTTTCGCGAGTCACGGAGATCATACCCTGTTTCGGCGGGCGATCCCTTGGTCCTTTCTGCAGCGCTGACCAAGGCTGCTCATCACCAGCCGCGATGGCTTTGTCCCGCAAAGGCCGGTGGCGGCCGGCATGGCTCACCACCGCCACCAGCTGGCCGCGGCAGAGGCAGCTCCCCATCTTCCACGGACCTCCGGGTCACGCCCGGCCAGCCGGTGTCCGGCCTTTGCGTAGAGTCGTCGTTTCTGGCACGCTGTTCGTGTGACACCACAACCTTGCAACCACACACTCTACGACGTCGATGCTCGTGGATTCCTGGACGGGATCCTGGCCGACTGGAAAACAGCGTACATGGCATCCGCATCGTCTTCAAGGGATGCCGCAAGTTCTGTGGCTACCTTCCGCCCGCGACCCTTCCGCCCGCGACCCTTCCGCCACAACCTCCCCCGGAAACCTCACACTCCGCCACACAAGACCGGCATGCGGGTTCCCCTTCCTGTTCCGACCCCGTCAAGGCCAGTGGCGATCGTGTGACGCCGCCGGAGCCTGGGTTCACTTTGCAAAAGTGTCCACCTCCGCACGACGAGGCCTTTCGGAATTGGTCGGGCGAGGCCGAATCGTATTCCATCGTGCCCGGCCAAACGGCTACTACTGTGTCATGGATGCTAAAGAGGGTTGACCATTGAGGGCAAATGAGGGCAAA
>DQVB01000586.1 GCA_015661985.1 Planctomycetota bacterium
GGGAATCCCTCCTGCGAACCTCGTGTTCAGGGTGCCAGTAATCCGCAACAATTCCCATTGTCCGGTTTTTCACGACTTGGTACAATCCCAATCCTGACGCCGAATGGCGCACGGCCATTTAGACAGTAACCTCGTGCGCCTCGAACACGGTTGTTTTCCGGGGCCATGCTCAGTTTCAGCCGTCCACCCGCCCAGAAGTGCCGATGTGTGCGGAATGCCCTTTTCAGCGAATCCGGGTGGTATCCGCAGGGGCCACCTGGCCGAAAGGGCCCGTATCGGTTGAATCGTTCAGAGAAGTGCCTAAAGAAGCCGTCCATTCCTCCTGCCATGGTTTCCCACCAGGCTAGCCGGCGGCAGCCGGTTTCATCCAGCCTGTTCGGGTCGGGGACCCTCCCCGGCCAGCACTTCCATCGGTTGTAGGTATGACGTTCTTCGTAGATGGAAGGCTTGTCCCCATGGATCTCCATGTGCCGCCGGATTTCGTCGTAGTCCGCCGGCCCTTTGTCGCTGGTCTCCAGTTCGTAGGGGTTGCCCCCGAATCCGGCGTATGAGTTCGCCCCGAAGCTGTCGTCTTCCCAGCCCCGCGACGTCAGGATGTGCGGCCAGCCCATCCTGCGGTTCATTTCGTCCGTCCACCAAACCGTATCCGCTTCCGCATGGGGCATTTCGATGGTGTCAAAGCCGAAGTTCATGCTCCATCCGGGCAGTGGTCCCAGCCGCGCCGCCATGTAACGGACGAACGATCACCAAGCCGGTATGGCCATTGAGCTCAGCATCCTGGCTCGACGTGGCAAACGTCCACACGCCGGGGCGCGTACCGGTGAACCGGAACTTCCACTCGGTCTGGCCCGAATAGAACATTTCGGTCTTCCGTCTTACGCCCGTGGGCCGGTGCGTAAAGGTCACTGGCGCAATGACATCAAAGGGATTACCCTTCCAGGCCGGGTCTTCCAGCGTCCACTCCACGCACCGCCACATCTCCGTGCGTCGGCCCGGAAACTCGATCCCATAGACCGGGGGCGCCATGGACGCGCAGGCCAGCGTGCAGGCGAACAGGACACACACTCTACCCCGGCCGTGAAGGTTTTCTCTGCGAGCCGTTGCACTGAGCGGCCCCACGGCGGTCATAGCCGTCATGTCGCCATTCCCGTTGCTGTTCGCTTGACGCGGCCTGGGGCCGCACCCAGCCAGGTCATCGGTGGCTCTTCCGGCCGTAAGGGAAAACCACGGGGCCCATGAATTGGCTGCTGATCCACTGCTGGTATCGCGGGTCATCGCTCCACCGGTCGTAGTGGTCTTCGATCCGCGTGGCCAGGTTTTCGGCGTGGCCGTTCAGTACCAGGGTACCGCCCGTTTGGCCAACGGTGTTGAACAGAACCTCGGTTTCCCTGTCGCCCGAGCGGATCCTGACGCCCGCACGGCCGCGGGCGGTCAGCGGGGTTGTTTCCAGGGGCGCTTTTCCGCCGCCTCCCGGCTCTACCACCCGGAGAACATGGAGGAAATAGACCTCGCCGTTCGCCTTTCCTGGCGTGATCTCGATCCGCCAGCCGCCCACGCCTTCGAGCCCTCCGTCCCCTTTGCGCCGCTCGAGAAGCTCGTAGGTGGCCGCGGTCGGGCCGTAATTGACGCCGTCCACTTCGAAGTCGTGCCACACTCCGCCGATGGTGCGAACGATGCGGTTTCCCGCTTCGGGAAGGAGTGTGCGCACCTCCATGGCCGCGCCGGCGCGGTTGGTGATCGTGAACGTGTCACCCCCGGTGTGCAGGAAATGCCCCTCCTGGGTTGCCTCCGGCTCGGTCTTCCCATTCCACGCGGGTCGCTGGTAAGCGTGGAGGTTCCAGATCACTTCCAGCCCCGGATCGCTGGGCAGGACGCGGTCGAAGATCACGAACAGATCCGGCTTGAGATACAGGAACTGCCGCGTGATCCTCCTGACCCGCTCGGGCGGGTACGAGTGCGTCGCATCGCCACAGGCGTAGTCGCACGCCGGAGAAGTACGGTACGCGGTGATCTCCCCCTCCTTGAAGCTCGCCGACATCTTCACCGCCTTTGGCGGCGTCAGCCCCCAGGCCTTGTACCACGCCCGTTTCTGGACGGCCACCTGCCCGCCGCGCAGCGAGTAGGCCAGCACTCTGTTGTTATGTCCGCGCACCTCGTATCGCCGGCGCCCTACGGTGATCGCGTTGTGAGCGATGGTCTGCTTGCCGTAGTTGTGCACGTTGCTGGGCGCGGCCATCTGCCACACTTTCTCGTTCACACTGTGCACACATCCGGTGTCAGGGGCCAAGTAACCGCGTCGGAAGATGATGAAATGCAGATTGTCGAGATTGTTGCGCCCGCCGTAGCCGTCGATCTCGCCGAACCGGCCGCAGCGGAAAAGCGCGATCGTGGCATCCTCGGTCCAGTCCGACCGCATCACGACATGGCCGTTTTCCGGAAACAGCCGCGTTTCGGGAAACTGCTGGGGCGGAACGGACGGGATCGCAGGATCCAGCCACACGAGGCGGCCAACCAGCCCGTACATGTGCTCTTGCCCGGCCCGCCAACGCGGCTGAGGCCAGTTGCCGATGAACTCGCGCTGCCACCACTGGCCCAGCCCGTTTCGTGTGTCGGTGATCGTGCGCATCACGTAGCTTTCGCCCTGGTGCTTGCGCGGCGTGAGCGCTTGGACGTGGAAGGGGCTCATCGTCACACCCACCCGGATCACCTGGCGAACGGTTTCCCAGGGCAGGTAGTGGTAGACGTACCAGGCCGGTTGCTGGTCGTCGAAGTCGGCTCGCCCCAACACGTCCTCCCCCGTCGCATTGCTCCACCCCAGCGCCGTGGCGTATTCGGCGCTGAAGAAATGTTCGCCGTGATAGCCGTGTCCCATGGAACTTCCGCCACGGCCCTGCGTCCAACGGTCGTTGTAGGCGATCCGCCGAACGATTTCCTCTTCGTACGTGGCCTGGATCAACGGCCCCAGTTCCTCGTCGAGGCCGTGGCCCCACGCCGCCAGACAGAGCAGCAGGCGCGGCCGCCAGCGGTTGGCCTTGATGTGCTCCAGGATCTGGCCGGCCATCTTGCGGCACTCGGTGGTGCTCATCGTGTCGGCCAGCAAATCGAAGGCAAAAGTCCATGCCGGGTCCCAGGACGGACCTTCCAGCTTGCTCTTGGCCAGCTCGGCGTATTCCGTATTGCCGGTCAATTGGTACATTGTTGCCAAAAGCAGCGCATCGGCCTTGTCGATTTCGACCAGCTCTCGGGCCTGCTTCAGGTAAGTCTGGATCTCCGGGTGCGCCAATCGGGCGCGGATCGCCGGACGCTGGGCGCGTGTGATCATCAGCCGGGGATGCTCGCCTCGGGCCAGCGGCGAATCGTCCGGTACTTCCAGCTGGCCGATACGGACAGGCTCCTGGGCCCAGAGGCAGCTTGCGGCCACCGTGAAGAGTGCCGCAACGATTATCGACTGTCTGGATTCCATAGTTTCCCTCCCGTGATCACCGCGGGTGAAGGCCGCAATGGGTGGCCGGTGACCAGATGTTTGAACACGACAGCAGCCTGCGTAGGTCGCGGCCGCGCACGGGAATCACCATACCATGATTGCGCATCTGGTCAACGCAAAGTGGCCGGTTCCCGCGATCGTTCCTTCGGGTTGTTGTCCCGGCATGGCGGGCGCTCAGGTTGCCAGGCGAGTCCAACCCTGATATGCTGCTTTGCTGGCGTGAGTAGGCGTGATGGGAAGATCCCAACGAGTCACACGCGTGGAGGGGTGAGTGATTCCGCGCGACTCCCGCCTCGGAGAGGCGGGGCTACGTCACATGCGTGGGTGGGGCGGGTGATTCCCTCGAACGTTTGGTCCGATTCCCCGGAAAGGCCGCTGCATGAGGTACCTCTTCAGAGTCATAACGGTGGCGCTGGCTTTTCTGTTTTCCGGTCCTGTCGCAGTTCCTGCCGACTGGCCCACGTGGAGACACGACGCAACTCGTAGCGGGGCGTCTCCCGAGAGCTTACCGGGCGAGCTTTACCTGAGGTGGTCGCACGAATTGCCGCCGCCACAGATCGCCTGGCCCAACGAACCTCGTTTGCAGTTCGATGGGGCCAACGAACCTGTGGTGCTGGGCAAAACGCTTCTGATCGGTTCTTCTCGCGACGGGGCGCTGCGCGCTTTGGATACGGAAACCGGCGAGGCGCGCTGGACGTTTTTCACCGAGGGCCCCATACGCACTACGCCGGTCGCCTGGGAGGGCAAAGTCTATGTGGGTTCGGACGACGGGTATCTGTACTGCCTGGATGTGGAAACGGGTCAGGAATTATGGAAGGTGCGCGGGGCGCCGGCCGATCGTGCGGATTATCGGCACCTGGGCAACGGGCGGCTGATCTCCTATTGGCCTGTGCGGGGCGGGCCGGTGTTCCACGAAGGGACGATCTATTTCGGGGCTGGCATCTGGCCTTCCATGGGTGTGTTCATCCTTGCCGTGGATGCCCGGACGGGGGAAATCCGCTGGTCGAACGGCGACGTGAACTATCTCGAGCAGGTGCGCGTCGACCATAACGACCTTGAGGAGGTCGGGCTGTCGCCCCAGGGGCATTTTCTCGTGGCCGGTGGAAAGCTGCATGTTCCTAACGGCCGGTCCATGCCGGCGGGATTCGATTTGCGGACGGGCAAGTTACTCCAGTACGTGCAAGGCTATCGTCGCGGTGACTCGCGCGTGGTCGCCGCCGGCGAGTATCTGTTTGTCGGCGAGTCGGGAATCGTGAAGACACGCGATGGTCGGGAGGTGGGCGAACGATGGACCGCCGCCGGCAAGGACGCTCCCCAGCGGTGGGACACGGCCAAACTGGATCTGTTCGAAGGGCCGTTGTTCCGGTACAACTTCGCTCCGGGATGCAGCTTCCGCTCTGTGATTGACGGGGCAGTTGCCTATGGGGTCAGCCGGGGATTCCTTTACGCCCGGGATTTGCGGCGGGCCACCACGTCGGCCTACCAGGCCGAGAAGGGGCACCTCACTTACCATCCACTCAAGTGGACCGCCCCTGAGGTCTGGAAACGACTTCACATCGCGGGAGGTGACGAGGAGACCGGCGGGTGCATGATCAAGGCGGGCGATCGGCTCTATATCCAGGTGGACCGATCGGTCGTCGTGGTTGACTTGCCTTCCGGAGCGGGGGACGGGCCGAAAGTGGGCGGCCGGGTGGCACTGGATGCCGCGCCGGCCAGCATGATTGCCGCGGACGGGAAACTGTTCGTCGCCCTGGCCGACGGGCGGCTCGTGTGTTTCGGCGAGCGACCCGCCCGTGTTATGGAGCACCGCCGAGCCTCCGGGCAGTTGGTCCCGCGGGACGATTCGGCGGGGCAGCTGGCCGCTCGGATCCTCGAACAGTTGGGGGTCACGGAAGGCTATGCGCTGCAGTTGGGCATTGGCGATGGGCGACTTTTGCAGGAGCTGCTTTGCCGGTCGCAGCTGCGGGTGATCGCGGTTGACGGAGACCGCCGGAAAGTGAACGCGCTGCGGCAGCGGCTGAGCGACGCCGGGCTGTACGGCGTGCGCGCCGAGGTGTTCTTCGGCGATCCGCTCGACTTTCGATTCCCTCCCTATTTGGCCAGTTTCATCGCGGTGCGGCCGCAGCTCGTGCGGAGTCTGGCTTTGCGCGATTCGTTGAAACGGATCTACCAGACGCTGCGGCCCTACGGTGGGCTGCTCTGGTTGCATGGGCCGCGAGCCGACCTGGAGCGGATCCGCTCGGCAGCAGCCAGCGCCGAGCTTGCCTCGGCCCAGGTCGCCTGGAAAGAGGGCATTCTGCTCGTCAAGAGGGATGGCCCCTTGCCGGGGTCGGCCGATTGGACGCACGAAGGCTGCGACGCGGCCAGGAGTTACTATTCGCGCGACCAGCTGGTGCGCGCGCCCCTGGCGGTCCTCTGGTA
>DQVB01000154.1 GCA_015661985.1 Planctomycetota bacterium
AGACACAGAACCGCGAATTCAGTGGCGGGTTCACCATTACCCAAACGAACACGATACGCGATATCACGGACGGTTTGTCCAACGTGGTGATGGCTTCGGAGGTCTATTCCAAAGGTTTCAAGCTGGGGGCAGGGTACCCGCGCAGCATTTGGACCTGCGGCACCGGGGTGCCCAGGACGCTGGACGCAGAAGCCGTCTTTCGGGCCGCCTTCGTCGGGCCCGGCTACTGCGGCACGTCGACCCAAAGCGGCCGGTATCGACACCCCGACGGTTCGCTCACCATGAACGCGTGCGGCTGGTTCCGCGCCAAGCCGTATATGTACATGCCCACCTTTATGTCGGCCTGGGGGCCCAACTCAGACTGGCCGGGCGCCAGCAGCATGCATCCGGGGCAGGTGAACGTGCTGATGTGCGACGGATCGGTGCGCCAGGTGGACGAGACGATCGACTACGGCATTTGGCTGAAGGTGAACGGATTGCATGACGGTCTGGCGACTCTGGCGTTCTGAAAGCAAGCAGTTAGAGGGATGTGCCATGCGGATCGTGCGCCTTTTGTTTCTGGCCGGTGCTCTGGCCGGTTTGTCGCTGCTTCACGGCTGTGGTTGGGGCCAAAGCGGCTATGAAGAACGTGAAGCCAAGCCGGGTGTGGCAGACCCGTCAGCCATTCAGGGTGAGCTTCTGGGTGGCGGGGCAGCCCAGACGCAGGGCGAGAAGGAAAAGAAGGGCGAGGCCGCCGAGGCGGAGGAGGGTTCCGGCCAGCAGTCCAGCCAGAAGTAGCCACAAGGCGGCCCGGTGACGACGCCCCCGTCGCACATCGGGCCGCTTTCTTGTGCGCTCGGCCGCGCCAAGTAGATGGGTCGAACAGCTCAGGCAAGACCCTGGCCGGAGCCGCATGGGGCCGCTTTCTCGTGCGCTCGGCCGCCCCAAGGGCTGACGGGCACCTCGGTCGAGGCCCGTCGCCTGGATTGTGTTGCCCAGCCGTGTGATGCCGGGGCCAGCAGTGGGGCTCACGCGGGCGAGACGGCCGCACCACAACTGGCGGCTCTGCCATCTCACGACGCGCGGCCTAGCCAGGTTGTGAGCAGTCCGTCCGGGCTGGACTTAGCTGTCGTGCCCATTCAGGGACGGGGCAGGGCCAGTTGCCCGAGCGCTTCGATCCCCCGTCGGATGGTGGCCTCGTCGGCCGCGTAGGATATGCGAAAATGGCTGTCCCGACGGCTGAACACACTCCCCGGGATGATCAGTAGCCCGTGTTGCCGGATGGCCCGCTCTACGAACTCCGCGCCTGTGCCCCAAGGCACGCGGGGGAACGCGTAGAAAGCGCCGCCTGGACGGACCAATTCGTATCGTTCGGCCAGCCCCTGGTAGAGCATGTCCCGCTTGCGGCGGTACTGGGCGATCTGGGCGTCCATCTCCACATCCAAGGCCACCAGTCCCGCCCATTGGGCCGGCTGGGGCGCGCAGACGAAACTGTATTGTTGGAGTTTGATCATCTCTTCGATCACCGCTGACGGCCCGTGGGCAAAACCCAGTCGCCAGCCGGGCATGCCGTGAGATTTGCTGAACCCGTCCAGCACCAACACCCGATCGTTGTAGCGGGCCGGCGAGAGGCAAGGGCCTTCGTAGCAAAACTCACGATAGATCTCGTCGCTCAACAGGACCACGTCATGCCGGGCAGCCAGCTCGGCCAGGCCTCGCACTTCAGCCTCCGATGCCACCACCCCCGTCGGGTTCGCTGGGCTGTTGAGCACGATCATCTTCGTCCTCCCGGTAATCGCCGCGGCCACCTGCGCCACGTCGATGCGGAAATCGGGATAAGTGTCCACGTATACCACGCGGCCGCCGACCATCGCCGCCAGGGCATCGTACATGACGAAACACGGATCGAACACGATCACCTCGTCGCCCGGATTGATCAGGGCCCACATGGCCAGCACCAATCCGCCGCTGGTACCACAGGTGACCAGTACCTGGCGATCCCCATGGCCGTACTCGTCGTCGATCCGCGCTTGCAGTTTCTCGCGCAATGGCGGTATCCCTTGTGACAGGGCATATCCGTTCCTTCCCTCCCGAATCGCTTCGATCGCCGCCTCTTTCACCTCGACCGGCACGTCGAAATCCGGCTGGCCAATGGACAAGTTGATGGGATCGGCCAACTTGGCCCCCAGCTCGAAAACCTTGCGGATGCCCGACGGGTCGAAGGTGCGGGTCCGATCAGCAAGCCAGTGGTGGGTCATGGTGCGAGCACCTCTGTTGCAGCAATTCGCCTGTCCGGCGGAAGATGACCTATACCGGGCATGGTTGGACATTTCCGCACTGGACCCGGGAAGAGCTCGACAGGCGGAAAAACCAGACCGTCTTCGGCATAAGGCGTGACAAAACAAGTTGACCAGGGCTTTGTGGTGCAGCCGTCTCGGCTGGTCGGAATTGCAGGCGGGACGCCTGCACCACAACAGCCGAAACGGTCATGTTGTCCTGACGCGGCTCCGAAGTAAAAGCAGCCGACCCTCACGCTGGAAGCCAGCGGCCTGGAGACGGCCGGATCCCAAAGCCCGCCGCTCGCTCAGGGCCGGCGGCCACGAAAGGTGCTATGTTATCCGCTGTGGGCTGCGGGGGGAACGCCCAGGGCGTGAGTGGCGGCCGGCAAGCCCCCTCGGCCGTCGTGTGGCAGGTCTCCGCTGCGGAGCACCTGGGACAGCGTGTGATCCGACCGGCTGAGGATGCGGAGCAGGATGGTCAGCGTCATGATCCCGTCGGCCCCCACGGTGCCATCGGCGCTCGAGTACCAGAACCGACCGTCCGTCCCGCCGCCCAGGATGGCCTTGTGGGCACGGACTGCCCGATAGACCGCAGCGCGACCAGGTCGGACGGCCACCACGTCCAACCCCAACCGCCCCAGAGCCTCGCCCAGGTGGCCGGCAGCCGGCTGCTCGACCACCACCGTCTTGCGCCGGGGGCCAGCAAGGTGGGCTGCGGCCAATACGATCAGCTGAGCACTGCTCACCGCACACCCCCGCTCGTCGACCACCTCACACCGCTGGCCGTCCTCTTCAATCCGAACACCCAGGTGCGCGCGCCGGTCGGCCACCTGTCGGGCGAGGGGCCCGATGGTCGGACCGCCGGCCAGAAGTTGGCATCCGCTTCGCTCCACCAACGAAGCGACCTCCTCCATCGCCGCCGGGCTGCTGCTTTGAACCACCAATCGCAGAGGGCGGAGGCCGTGGTAGTGGCCGGCCAGCTCATCCAGGTAGAACTGCCTGGCCCGGACTCGGCGCAACGGGCCATACCGCCTCGTGGGACGAGCGACCCCCGCCTCCGACGCCTGGCGCAGCCCTTCCAACTCCACCTCGTCCAGCGGGCGTCCGTCGCCGTGCCACAGCCATAAGGTAGTCGCCGTGCAGCGGGGACCTGATCGGCCAGCCAACAGGGCGCCGTGGGCGGCGAGCCGCGCCAAGCTGGAGACCAGAGACCCGGCCGTGGCCGGTCCGGCGTCGATCACATGACACCCCGCCCAGCGGAGCCCTTCAGCGGCCGCCGCCACGGGCCGGGCAGAGGCTGCACCGCCGTCGCCCGCCATGACGACCGTCGGCTCGGTGCGCCAGTCTCCCAACCGCTGCCTCAAAGCCACACCGAAAGCCGCCGCGATCCTGCGGACCCAAACCGGCTCCAGCTCAACGAATCGCTCGCCCGAAACCGCGGGCGCTTGCGCCGCGCTGTGGCTGCCGCGGCAAGCCGAAGGCCCGGCGTCCCATGCCGGTTGAGCTACGTCCTCAGCCCGGCCGGAGGCGTCCGAAGCCCGCCGTGCGAAATGCTCGCGCAGGCGCCTGGCCAGCTTGGGCGGAAGCAACCCGAGGTCATGACGGTGAGGGCACCGCTCACAACCGGAGTAAAACCGCGAAAGCCGGCCCAGATGCACCGCGCGGCTGATCGGCCTCGGTTCGCCGGGACATCGATAAGTTGAAACCTTGTCAGGGAATTCCGCCAGCACGATGGGCACCAAAAAAGAGACGGCGATCTTATCCCAAAACCCCCACGCCCAGACCGAAGGCTCCCGCTTTAGCTTGTTGAGTCCCGTACCCTCGCAAACCACCGGACTGGAGACCTGTGGTCGCCCCTGTGGTCTGATCGGGAGGGCCAATTACCACAGGCTCGGAAACGGCCAGGGGCATCTGCGGCGTCTATCCCAAAACGCGGGGGCCAACCGGGCCGGGGCAGGGCAGGGCAAAGGGTCGCACGGTAAGCGTCCTCGCTCGCCCAGAACATTCGGGCTGTGCCTGTTGGGGAAGTTCGGGCGATTGAATCTGGGCAAAGGGGACAAGCGGGGACGCCTGTCCTACGAGACTCGCTGATCTTTTCCATCGGCCCCGGGTAGGGGAGCGGAATGTAGGCTGGCGAGCGGGCCCCGTCAAGGGCTGAACTGCGAACCAGGTCCGTTCCGGGGCAACGGCCGTACTGCCGTGGGCGCCACTGGGGTGGTAGCCGGAAGGCCCTGGGGCTCTACCGCACTCGGCAGGTGAAGCGGATCACGCCGCCCTGGTCGGGCTCCAACGGATCGGTGATTTCCCAGCGGAGCACCAGCGACCCGGCTTCGTTCTGTTGCGTGCTGAAGCGGCTGGGCAGACTGCACTGGGCTGAGTCAGGCACGTACTCCAAGCGCGCGGTGAGGTTGTCGATGATCGTCACGTTTCCGATCACCTGATTGCCCACGTTATCGAAATAGAGGGTGAACTGTACGGTCTCACCCGGCTTCACAGAAGCTGTGGAAGCCGTCTTGACGATCTGGAGCTTGGGATTGGGCGGCGGTTGGTCGACGGTGTAGACCACGCCGATCGAATCGACGTCGGTCACTGCCGCGGCGGCCTGGTGATCGAGGATCACTTGGACGGCGGCGTCGTGTGACCAGGCCACCGCCGCCTGGATACCTTCAGCCAGCCATGCCAGCTCAGCTGCTTCAGACCGACCAGGGGCCAAATCCGCAGCCGCCTCGGAGGGCTTCACCCGTTCGTCGTGCATCCCTTGCAGACGAACCTCGCCTGCGAGGATCTCGCCCGGGTGCCTCGCCCGGAAGGCCGCCAACTGGTCGCGGCCGATCTGACGTCGGGCCTGGAGCTGCTGCTGGCCCAATCGCGGCGTTTCGCCCCAGTGGTGCTGGACCAGCGTCGTGGGCAAATGCACGCCGGAAAGGTGTATTCGCTGCGACTTCTGCTCGAGTGTGACTACTTGCCGCACGGCGGCGAACCGCGGGCTGTAGATCGACACGCGGTTGGAGGGCTGGACGATCCTCTGTCCGTCGACCGTATCGTAATGGGCAATGGTATCCTCGGTGTCCAAGCCGTAGACCACCCAATCCGGGGCGACGCGAGCCTGAGGGCCTCGATCGCCCCCATCGTGCAGGTATTCGTCGGCTGGCCAGGGGGGGCTTAGCCCCGGCGGGATCCAGGGTGCGGCGCCTGCTGGAGGGATCGTCTGTCCACCCGGTGCGGGAGCATAGGGAACCAGCGGGGCAGGGGAGGGGGGGCCGTGAGCTTGCGGCGGAAGGGTCGCCTCAGGCATTTGAGCGAAAGGGCCTGGAGGTGGGCACGGCCCCCCGGTCTGATGGACCGGGCCGCGGCACGAACAGAGGATCAGCGCGGCCACGGCGACGATCGCCCAACGCCACCACTGGGGCCAAGGGATTGGGTTCGGCTTGTCGGGCGGGTGGTCTGTCATCGCACCGGTTTCAGACTGGTTGGGACCCGCTGGTTTCCGTAGGCCAGCGCACCTTTATGGGCGGTCCTTCCTGTCGGCCGCCGTGACTCGCCTTGAGCTCTGGTAACGGCGTTTTCGCTGGTCGTTGCGCTCGGGCCCTGTTTCCGGGCCTCCAGGTCACCCGGCTCCGAGGCGGGCGGCGAGGTGAACCGGACCCATGGCGGCGAGCCAAACAGGAACGTCGGGTCGGGCACGAGTGGGTTGTTCGGGAACCGGGCCCCCAGGCGGAGGATCGCCACCGGTCGCCCCAACTGGTCGGCCACGGCCAGGGGATCGCGGTCCGGCGCCACGTCGAACCACCCCTGACCTTGCACCTCTTTGGCCGCGGGCAAGGCCACGCGGGGATCTTCCAGGTAAACCACGCGGGTGACGAACTTCCCTTCCAAGGCCAGCCGGAGGTCTTCCTCAGTGATCACCACTTCGATGGGGAATCGCCATATCTGGTCAGGCGGGGCGTAGAGTCGATCGATCACTTCGATCGTGGGATAGACTTCCAGGCCTTCGTAGAAGGGGATGTTGACCACGCGCAGGCGATAAACCTGGCCGATTAACAGGCCCACCTTGATCGGGGTCTGTTGGGGCGGCACGAAGAGGCCGTTTTCCGCCAGCGCCACCGACACCCCTTGGGGGGCCGTGATCTCGACCGGCTGGAAGAAACCCGCCACCGGGCCGCCTCGTTGAAGCTGCACGCCTCCGATCGCTCCCGGCGGCATTATGCCGTGGTGGAAATAGTGCACCTCGGGCTGCTGGGCCCGGGCCGCCCAGCTGTGGAGGACGACCAGCACGGCAGCCAGCCCAACCCATCCGGCCCTCGGCCGCTGGCTGAGCGAATCTCCGATAGTGGGGCAGCGGAAATGGCCGTGCATCGTCACAAGTCGCCTCGGGCTGCTAACGTACTGGATGGCGGAACCGCGCCCCGGCCAGGCTGGCTCGACGCTCAGCCGCCGCTTCCAACGGAATACCAATCGCCATGGCTGCAACCGAGCTGGCGGGAGGGCCAGTGGGCTGGTGGTAGCGCGGTGGTTTGGCATCGAGCCGTCGGGGCGCGGCGCCGGTCAATTCTCGCACGGAGCCTCCTCGGGCCGGATGATCTCCACGGCTTCCCGAGCCGGCTGACGGAACCAGAGCAGTCCGCGCCCGGTGCGCTCGAGCACCCAGGCGCGATTGGCCGGGGCCGGATAGCTCATCCCGGGCATCTGCTGGACGTCGATCCGCACGCGACTGGTGGGCGGCGGGATCCTGACGCGGGTGTGATTGACCATCACATGGCGGCGCAGGCCCGCCTGGACGCCCAAGGGCACGTGGGGCGGTCCGGGCAACCCGATGGGCGTGCCTGACATGGGCATGCCGTACTGAGGCCCTGTGACGCCGGCGATGTAATTGGTCGGCACCGTGCTCACCGGCGCTCCCATGGGTACACCCATCGGCACGGGCCCGGGGGCGTTCGGATCAACCGCCATACCGTAGGAGGCCTGGATGACCTGCTGGGCGCCGCCCATCATAGCCCCAGGCATCTCTTCGTCCTTGTTGCCCAGGCGCACGATGGCCAGGATGGCTCCTCGTCGGTCGGCTTCCACGATCGGATCCACACCTGGCTCAAGCCGCGTGCTGACCAGCGTCTCCACGCCGGCCATGGCCCCGGGCAACGCCAGCTCCTGGAATTCCGGGTCGGGCAGGTAGACCACCTTGGTGACGAAATTGCCGCTCAGCACCTGGCTGAAATCCTCCTCGGTGAACTGGACCGGGATGGTGCTGTGGGCCAGGAAAGCGGCCGTGCGCGGTGTGGTGGGGGCGATCTCGAGCGTGGGATACAGCTCCACGCCCGGATGGCCCGGGATATTGGTCAGCTTCAGTCGATAGATCGCCCCTTGCGGGAAGTTCTGTCGCCCGGGGACGACCAAGGGCTCCGAGTCGAAGGCCCCCGGCATGCTCACGTCCCAGTGGACGACCATCCCGTCGGCCCCCACAAAGGCCACCTGCGACGCCTGTGGGGGGGCCCCGGGGCCTCCCATTTCGCAGGACATGACGCCTGGACCCGGTCCGCCCACGCCGGGGCCGGGATGCATCAGCCGTTCGGCCGGAGGCAGATTCTGACGCCTCAAGCCACTGCAGCCGGTCGCCACCAAAGCAATGGCCGCCAAGGCCACAAGCAAGTACGCTCCAAATCTCATCAGGTGTCCCCCCTCCTTACCGCTCGTCCGGTCCGTCGAGCTTCCGAACCTCGCTCCGGAACAAGCGCAAGTGGAAATTGCCTGCTCTTGAAAATCCTGGTTTGCCCATCGATCCCGCCAGGTACCGATTGGCATGGACCGCCCAACAAAACCGTTCTACAATCCCGCCGGCCTTTGCCAGCCGCGGACCTTGCGAAGGTACCGACCCACGCAGCCGGCAAGGGGCGGAGGACGGCCCAGCCGACCGGCCAGCTCGGCGGCCGCCCGCGACGCGGCCGCAGATCCGAAGCCGATGGCCAAGTACTTCCCTCTGACGTCTATTGGTCGGTTTGTTACAACTCGATTCTTTGGCAAATCCCTCAGGACCCCCAAAATGCGCATTACTGTGCCCAGCCTGACCACCGTCGGCCTGGTTGCAGGGGTTCTAACAGTTGTATCGGCCTCCCAGTTGGTCCCACCCCGAAACCAAGCCGTACGTCCGGCCGCCGGAAAAAGGATGCAGACGCCAACTGCGGCCCGAATCGCCCGGGGCGCCGACCTGCTGGCCTGGAGTCTCCGACAGCTCCAAGCCCGACGCTCGGTCTCCGCACGACTCCTCCAACAAATCGATCTGCTGGGCATCCGCGCCACGGGATCGGGCCTGTACCTGGATGCCCGCAGCGGAGACGCCTTCTCTTTCCGCTTGGAGATCGAGTTCGATTTTGGCGGGAGCACGAGCCGCTTGGTTCGCGTCTGCGACGGCCGGCGCTTGTGGATCTACGAAGAGATGGCCGGTCAAAAAGACCTCAAGCAAGTTGACCTGGAGCGCGTCCGCCGAGTTCTCCAGCAACAGGGCAGGGGAGGGGGTGTGGAGAAGGCTGCATGGACAGGAAAGCTCGGGAAACTGGAGGGGCTGCTCATCACGCTCAGTCGTGATTTCCAGTTCGGGATCGCCCATAGGGCCGAGCTGTACGGCGTGCCGACTTGGAAACTGACCGGTACGCTGGATCCAGAAGAGCTGCCTCAGCAATGGTCCGGGCCATCCGGGAGAGGGGGGGGCACACCGCCCGGCGGTCACCTTCTGCCAGCGGAGATGCCGGACCAGGTGGTCGTGCAATTGGGTCGGGACGATGGGTTTCCGTATTCCATCGAATACTGGCGGACCAAGGGCAGGGCAGGGCAGGGGGGCGGCCGTCTCGTTTCGCGGATCGTCTTCCACCAGGTCACCCTGGATGGGCCCATCTCGCCGGCGTTCTTCACTATTGAGTCGGCCGGTCTGGATCCGGTGGACCAGACTGACGCCTTTCTGAACGACGTCCTCGCCGACTCGTATCGGCAGCCACTTTGATGATGCGGCAGCTGATCTCGGCGGTGCGTCGCGTCTTCCGTGGTGGTTTTGTGTGAGACGGGTCGATCGCAATCGCCTCGAAAGAGCCGCGGATCTGCGTCGCCGGCGCAACCGGCCGGCGGCGCGATGTGCCGAACCTGGCCAACTCGGCCGCCGCTTTCGATTCTTGCCGCCAGCGCGTCGTATTTTCTCCCCGTGGCCTCCGGCATAAAATCAGGGCCGGTAATCGCGGCTGTCCGTGGCCGTTGCAGCCGGTTTCGGCCGGCGCAAGGCCTGTGGCTCGGTGGGCTGCCACCAGACCGCTGGCTGCGTGGTCGGCGCGGGCGCCCTCGTTTTTTGTGGCGGCGTCGTGGGTAAACGTCAGAGGAGTGTCGACCATGTGGCAAAAGTCTGTGTGTGTTGCGATAGTGCTCATTCTTTCCGGCGCCCAGGCCGCGAGGGCCGAAGACGCCTTCTACCGCGTGGAAATCCAGGACCTGCAGCTGACCGATGGGCGGCTGCCCGATTGGCAGCGAGCCGACGTGGCCTGGCGGATCCGGTGGCAGTTGCGCGAGGCGATGCGGCCTTACGCAGTTTTGGATGGGGACGGCGAAATCTATGTTGCGGCCGATCCGATCCGCCCGGGCCGCCCAAGCGACGAAGCCGACTACTTGGCCGTCCGTGCGGCCGCGCGGTCCGACCTCGAGGGGCGGCTCTTCTGGCCCAAGACCGACTTGAGCGGCATGGTGGCGCTCCGCTTCACCATTCCTGCCACAGCCGCCGATCTGGAGCATCGGGATGACTTTTACCGGGCCAAACTGGCACATTACCAGGAGCTGCTGCGAGGCGGGGTGCCCGGTGCGGCCTGGTTCCGCCATCAGTGCCGGCAGGCCCGCACTGCGCTGCCTTTGGACGAAGGGGAGCCG
>DQVB01000456.1 GCA_015661985.1 Planctomycetota bacterium
GCCATGGCCTCCGCCCCCCGCTCGCGCCTGCGGTGAGCTTCGCGCAGTGCCGTCGTCCGATTGTGGTAAGCGGCAATGAGATCCTTGCGGCTGAGCATCCCCACGATCCGGCCCGGATCCTCGGGGTCGACTACCGGGATGTCGTCGATGTTCTTTTGGGTGAAACGTCGCAAGGCGGTATGGAGGTCGTCCTCGGGCGTGACGGTCAATACGGGGTAGGTGGCCAGGTCGGCGGCCACCACCAGCGGCCCGCCCCCGTCGCCGGTCAATGCCGTGCGCAGGTCGCGCAGGGAGAAAACACCCGTCAGCCTCTGGTTGCTGTCGACCACTGGGAAATAGGCGTTCCGGGACGTGGCCGCCAGCTGGAGGATCTTCTCCAGCGGCATGCCTTCCGGCACCAAGTCCACCTTGCGCCGCGTGTCCATCACCTCCTTGACCTTCATCTGCTCGAGCACATCGACCACGAAATCGCCCTGGTGTGCAGGGCTGTCCACCGGGGCGAAAACCTGTTCTTCGTAGATGCTCCACCGGGACGAGAGCACAGCCACGTTGATGATACAGACCAGCATCAACGGCACCAACAGGCCGTACGAACCGCTCATCTCACAGACCATGAGCATGGCCGTCAGGGGCACGCGGGCCACGCCAGCGAAAAAGCCGCCCATCCCTACCAGCACAAAGGCCTCGGGCCTCTCCACGATCTCCGGGAACAACTCGTGGCAAACCAGCCCGAAGGCCCCGCCCAACATGGCGCCGATGAAAAGCGAAGGCGCAAAGACGCCCCCGCTGCCCCCAGAGGAGATGGTCAGCGACGTGGCCAGGATCTTGCCGGCGCACAACAGCATCAACAAGCCGGCCATGCCCATCGGCCCCTGGAAAAACTGCGTGGAAAACCCGCTGGGCAACTTGCCGTCCATCACCTCCTCGATGTATCCATACCCGCCAGCCATGCACTGGGGAAGCCACAAGGCCAGTGCGCCCAGCATCAACCCGCCCAAGGCCGGCTTGAGCCAATTGGGCATGGGCAGAGGGCCAAACAACCGGTCGCGCAGGCCGTAGAAGACCCGTACATAAATGAAACCGACCACCGCACAGACCACCGCGAAGAGGGCAAACAGCGGCAGCTCGGCCAGGTTGCGGAACCGCAGGTCCGCCGGCGGCTGGAGGGCCACACCTTGGCCGAAAATGGCCGTGAACACCGCGTAGGCGGTGACCGCGGCAATCATCGCCGGAATGACGGCCGCGTATTCCAGGGCGGTCGACCGGTAAAGGACCTCGGCCACGAACAGTCCACCCCCCAATGGGGCGCGGAAGATGGCGCCGATCCCGCCCCCGGCCCCGGCCAGCATCAGCAACCGTCGGTCCCGCTCGCTGAGCCGTAGCTTGTCCGCCAAATAGGAACCGAAGCCCGCGCCGATCTGGGCGATCGGGCCCTCGCGGCCAGCCGAACCGCCCGTGCCGATGGTGATGATCGAGGCGACCGTCTTGATCACAGGAACTCGAGCCCGGATCCGCCCACCCGTTCGATGGAAAGACCTGACCATCGCATCCGTGCCATGCCCCTCCGCTTCGGGAGCAAAACCGTAGACCAGCAACCCGCATAACAGCCCTCCTACGGTGGGCACGACCAGTACAGCCCACCAACACGTGGGCATCTGCACCGCACGGGCCGCCGTCTCGCTGCCCGCCGGGGGAGGGTGGTATCCGACGGCGTCCCCCAGGGCAAACTCCTTGGTCAACGTCAGGCCCCAAAAGAAGAAGGCAGCCCCCAGCCCCGCCACCACACCCACCAGCGGGCTGCAGAGGATCATCCGGCCCGAGGATTCCGTGTCGAAAATCGTGCGGAGGTAGGCTGCCAAACGCTGAAAACAACCACGAATCATCGTGGCAACATCCTTCCGCTCAACTCGCGCTGCTCAAAAACCCAGATAAGCAAACAGCTTCTCCGCTGTCCTGGGGAAATGATCTTCGTAGTGAATCGTCCTGTCACACAGCAACTGCGCCACGCGCTTGAGAATCTCCAAATGGTCCTCGTGCCGCTCCGGCGGCGAAAGGACCATGAAGATCAAGCGGGCAGGCAGCCCGTCCAATGAATCGAAGTCCACCCCCTCGGGGGCCACGCCGATGGCGCCCACACAGTCACAGACCGCTTCGGTCTTCAAATGCGGCATGGCGATGCCCTTGCCCATCCCGGTGGTGCCTATCTGCTCCCGCTCCATCAAGGCATCCACCACATCCTCCACTCGCTTGCCCTTCAACTTGCCGGCGCTGGCCAGCGACTGGACCAGCCGCCGCAGCACCATGACCTTGCTTTCACCTGGTGGAACAGCCTCCACGCATTCGGCGGCGAACACCCTGGTCAACGTAATCGTCTCGGCGACCGGCCCGTCGCCCTCGATCTCACCCATCGCAGACCCTCCTCAAGCAGTCCTGATCCGGCCGTGCGCCCATGGCCGCACCGCCGCTGGCTCCTCTCCAGCCAAGCTCTCCCTGCCAGCCCCCCCGGGCACTGCTGCCAACACCGCTTTGAGCTGCGAAGCCCCCCGCCGCCCCGGATACGCTCGGCCACCCAAACGCGCAGTCCCATGTGTCGCAGCAGAGCGCCGACAATGGCCCGCTTGCTGCCCCCAGAACGCCCCGGCCTGTCCCAGAGTCGCCCGGCCCCGGCAGCCCGCCACCCAGCTTCCTTGCGCCCAGGCCCCCGGCGCGCCGAGCCGACAACAAAGACCGAAAAGAAACACCGCGTGGGCCGAACAGACAGCCGCGACCCGCCACCTCCCGCTGGCTGGCCCGCGGTCAATCGCGAACAACTTGGCCCTCTCATCGATTGCCTCCAACTGATACTCCTATAGCATAGATCCACGCCCAGCGAAACCCCCGAATGAGTAGTGGCCGGCACCTCAGCCGCCTCC
>DQVB01000359.1 GCA_015661985.1 Planctomycetota bacterium
AAGTTCTGGTTCGTTTTGAGCTGATCCGAAGGCCAAGTTTATGGCGGCGGACACCATTGGTGATAAGGACTCCGCAGACATCGGTTTCTTGGAGGAGTGCGAACGGAGGATCGGGTACCGTTTCTCCGACAAAGGGCTCTTGCGTGCGGCGTTGACCCATGCCTCCAGTGCCGAGCACCGTTTGTCGTCCAACGAGCGGCTGGAGTTTTTGGGCGACGCGGTCCTCGGCTTCGTGGTCTGCCAACTCCTCTATCAGCGTTATCCCGACTATCTGGAGGGGGAGCTGACGCGCATCAAGTCGATGGTGGTCAGTGGCCAGACCTGCGCCCGGATCAGCGAAGGGCTTAGTCTGCAGGACTTCTTGATCTTGGGCAAGGGCATGGCATCCCACCCAACGGTACCACAATCCCTGCTATCCGGAGTATTCGAGTCACTCCTCGCCGCCATATATCTGGATGGGGGGATTGAGGCGGCCAGCAGATTCGTTGAGCAGCATGTGGGACCGGAGATCGAGCTGGCGGTAGGCGGCGAGCTGGAAAGCAACTACAAGTCGCTTTTGCAGCAGTTGGCCCAGCGGGAGTTCGGCACCACGCCCACGTACCAGCTGTTGGATGAAAAGGGGCCGGATCACAGCAAGTGCTTCAAGATCTCGGCGCGGGTCGGCGATCGCCGTTATGAGCCGGCGTGGGGGCGGAACAAGAAGGAGGCGGAGCAGCGGGCGGCGCGGAACGCCTTGAACGCCCTGAACGAGCTGAACGAGCTGGAGGGCCGAGAGCCGTCCGTGGGCGGTAGCTGATTGGGCCCTGGGCTTTTCGCGTTGTTCCGGTTGAAGGAGCCTGCGTGCGCGTTGTGGGCCGCTGGCCTCTTTGGGGTTTGGGGCTTTCCGTCGCCTTTCAAGGCTGGCCTTCTGCGCCGGTCGGTTTCCCCTGTGAGGCATAGAATGGGGTGGTGGCCTGGTGCACGAGTTCGTGCCGCACCCACGTTGGGGACGGTTGGGGCGCATGTTCGCCCACACCACAGGAGCGGGTGCACAGGCGTGGGCGCCCAGACGGTTTGGTGGCGGCCTCCGGCAAGCTGGCCGCCGATCCTCCCCTGGCTTTAGATGCAAGAAATCCTGGTTGGAAGAGCGATGCCCACGGCGGTTGCTTTGTTCTCTGGTGGATTGGACAGTACGTTGGCCATCCGGATCCTGCAGGAGCAGGGTTTTCAGATCGAGGCGTTGAACATTCGGACGACGTTCGACTGTTGTCGTGTGCCGGCCGCGCAGGCGGCCCAGTCGCTGGGGGTCAACCTGACGGTGCTCTCCGTGGGCGATGACTACATCGACCTGTTGCGTCACCCGCGGTACGGCTATGGCAAGGGGATGAATCCTTGTGTCGATTGCCGGATCTACATGGCGCGGATGGCCAAGCGGCTGATGGACGAGGTGGGCGCGTGTGTGGTGATCACCGGCGAGATCTTGGGGCAGCGGCCGATGAGCCAGAAGAGGCCCGATTTGGCCAACATTGAAAGGCATTCGGGGCTCGAGGGGCGCCTGTTGCGCCCCTTGTCGGCCCAGCTCCTTCCGCCCACGATTCCCGAGCAGGAAGGTCTGATCGACCGCCAGCGGCTCTACGGGTTCCGCGGTCGAAGCCGAGGGCCCTTGATCGAACTGGCCCGTCGCTACGGACTATCTGAAATCCCGCCACCATCGACCGGTTGTGCCCTGACCGAAGTCTCCTTTGCGCCCCGCGTGCGCGACTTGGTCGAGCGCGACCAAGGGGCAGGGCGGTGGGACTTCGAACTGCTGAACGTGGGCCGCCACTTCCGCCTCGATCCTGACGTGAAGGCCGTGGTGGGACGGAACGAGGCCGAGAACGCGTCGCTGGAGATCTACTTTCGCCAAGCTCCGCCGGGTCGTGCGGCCTACGTTCGTCCGCACAACTTCGTGGGCCCCGACGTGCTGTTGAGCGGTCTTGTCTCGGCCAGGGCGGTGCGGCTGGCAGGAGCCCTCATCCTGCGCTATTCCAAGCGCTACGACCCCCAGGACGCCTGGGTCCAGGTCAGTCGCGACGACCGCGTCCAGACACTGCGAGCTGAACAGGTGCCGGAGGCGGAGCAGCTGCGACCCCTGTGAGTGAGTGCTCAGGGGGCGCGCAGCAGCGCGGAATGGCGCGGTTTGAGAGAAACGGTTGACGGTCTCAGGCCTGGCTCGTGTGGCTGGACGGCAGGGCGCCGCCTGGCGTTCCGGCTCGCTGCGTCCCTCGCTCAGACGGGTCGCCCGGACCAAGGGGCCTCTCATAACCTTTTGACACAAAAGGACTTACGTTGACCACCTTGGGCCCCGCAGGGGCAGAACCCCCAAGAAACAGGAAACGCCCAGCCCTCCGGACTGGGCGTTTCCTTTCTCGTCGTAGCTGTCGGTTGTGCTGAAGAAGGGACGAACCCGCAAGGGCTCCCGGGGGAGCTACTTCTTCTTGCGGGTGGCCTTCTTCTTCCTACGGGCGGCCTTCTTCTTGGTCGCCTTCTTGGCGGCCTTCTTGCGGGCCGCCTTCTTCTTGGTTGCCTTCTTCTTGGCCACCTTACGTCCTCCTAACTAACGTTACGGGCAACCTCCTGGCCGATAGCCGGGCTGGGACCAAGCTCGGCAAGTCGGTTCGCCACAGAAACAAGACAACAACTTCCAAAACCGTGCCGCCATCATCACCACCATGCATTGCGACAGGTTGTGGTTGCTCTCAGCCTGTTGGCTTTGTTCCTTTCCTTCGCCAAGGAACGTGTGTACGTGTCGAACCAAAGTCTCCGAGGTCCCAATTCGCCA
>DQVB01000241.1 GCA_015661985.1 Planctomycetota bacterium
CGGTGGCGCGGCATCTTGTCCGTGGCGATGCCGCGGATGTAATCCCGTTCAAAGTAGGGCGACCAGATGTAGATGCCTTCCGACCCCGTCCAGGGGGCCACGTAGCGCTCGCTGATCTTGCGGGCCACCACGCGGCGAGAGAGGTTCATGCCCAATTGGCGGCAACCGAGCCGGCGATCAAGGGTGTATTCCGTGTAGTCTTCCGATTCGATCATCGCCTGCAAAAGCGGCTTGCCTTCATCCAGCCGTTCTCGCACGCCTCGCTTCTGCATGCGGATGATACTGATGATCTCCTTGTCCTTCTCCCGCAGCTTGACCAAGGCAATGTACACGTCACGCCGTCCCTCCGGCTTCGCTCGGCGCGACAGCGAGTGCACCACGCGGCCAATATTCACGTATTCCAGGTCACCGTATTCGCGCACGAAATTGTAGATGAACTCGCGAGCCGTCGGATCGCACAGCCGGTGGCGATCCAATTCCTCGGCGCACTGCCCTTCGGCATCGAAAATCGAATCGAAGATCAGCTCGTCGTCTTCAATGCGGCCGCCCGGTAGCCATTGAATCTGCATGTAGTATTCCGAACTCAACCCAAACAGCGTCTCTTCGGATACCACCTCGTCCCGTTCACCGATCAGTGTAGCCAACATCCGGTTGCGCCATACCGAACTGTGCACATCGTCACAGCGAAACTCCGGCGGCACCGCAGCACAGAACCGGCTCTTCAGCTGACCGTACACCTTCCACAGTCCAGAATCGCCCAACCCGTGGAAGTCGTGGCCCGCCAGGTCCTCGTGGGAAAAACCCTCCCCGGCCATGAAGAAGTCGATCTCCGGGTAGCCCCGGCGGTTCACCCGCGCGGAGAATTCCTGAATCTCGATCAATTGCTCGCGAAGCAACGGGGTCGCAAGCGTCACCAACCGATCGAACTGGTGGAACGTCAGATACCGGGTGCCCGTGGCCCGGTTGTAGTAGTAGATCTCGCCACAGCGGATGCCGATCCGCGAGGAGCGAATCATTTGGATCATCTCGCCCACGGACATGGGCAGCGGCGTGATCCGCCAATACTCGCCGCGCCTTTTGATGGCGTCGTGAACCTTCTGGTTCAAAACGTGCAAGAACTTGATCCGATGCTTCGGCACGATCTCCTGCAGCAGTTCGTCGGCTTCAAAGGCCAAGTCCATGCGGTCCGGATCGGGGCGGATCAGTACGGTGCGGTCTTCCAGGATCAGATCGACGGCCTCATCGCACTCGGCCGCCTGTTGTTCGGGGCTCAACGGCGGCAGGCCTCGCCGCCGCCGCTGCTCGTCGAGCCACTCGATGTAGTCCAGCCGTTGGGTGGCATGAATCCCTGGACGGGTGGCCAACACGCGGCTGCGCGGGAAAACCGTGGCGATACGAGTCTTCGGCTTGCCTGTCCCGCCCTGGGTGAATAACGGTTCTCCCACAAAATGCACACCACAACCCATGCAAACCCTCTCCCGCAACGCTGCCGGTCGGCGTCAGTCGATTTGGCGAAATGTCTAATTCTCCAATCTGCCATTCTAGCTCGGCCGACCATCGCATGCGAGATGGCCCCGGGCGGTTCGGGCCAGGGCGCCGCGCCGGATCGTCTTTGCTACAATACGGCCGTCCTGGGCAGCGACACGCCCGCCTCAAAGCCTGGGACCCGTGCCGCCGAGGAGAGGATAAGAGCCGTTCAGCTATCGGACCTTGGGGGACATGGACCATGAGACGCTGCGCAGAAACCTTTGTCCTGGTGCTTTTTGCCTTGGCCTTCACCATCCCCCGCGCTGCGGCGAGGGAGATCCATGTGGCCGTCACCGGCGACGACCGCAACGGCGGCAGCGCCGAGGAGCCGCTGAGGACGATCTCGGCCGCGGCCAGGCTGGCCCAGCCGGGCGACGTGATCACGGTCCACGGGGGAACCTACCGCGAACGGGTCACGCCGCCACGAGGGGGATCGTCCGACGCCGAACGGATCACCTACCGCGCCGCCCCCGGAGAAAAAGTGGAGATCAAAGGCTCAGAGGTGGTCAAAGGTTGGAAGCCGGATCGTGGCAACGTCTGGAAAGTGGTCCTCCCGAATGCGTTTTTCGGCGATGACAACCCCTACGCGGAACGGATCGAAGGGGACTGGTTCAGCCCCCGCAGCCGGACGCATCACACGGGCGAGGTCTATCTGAACGGGATACCCCTGTGGGAAGCCGCCCGATTGGAGGACGTCTACACAGCCAAGGACGGCAAGCGGTGGTGGTACGGGGAAGTGGACGACCAGAACACCGTGCTGTGGGCCGACTTCGGCCCAGGCGATCCGAACCAGGAGCTGGTCGAGATCAACGTCCGGCCTGCATGCTTTTACCCCGACAGGCCCGGCGTCAACTACATCACCGTGCGCGGTTTCATCATGCGACATGCGGCCACGCAATGGGCCCCGCCTACGGCCGAACAGATCGGGCTTGTGGGCACGCACTGGAGCAAAGGGTGGATCATCGAAGATAACGTGATCAGCGACTCCCGATGCACCGGAATCACTTTGGGCAAATACCACGATCCGTTGGACCGGCGCGAGGCTTCGGCCGGCCAGTACAACGAGACGATCCGCCAGGCGCTCGAGCACGGCTGGTCCAAAGAGCACATCGGCTCGCATATCGTCCGCCACAACACGATTTACCGGTGCGAGCAGGCGGGCATCTGCGGCAGTATGGGCGGGGCGTTCAGCGTGGTGACCGGCAACCACATCTACGACGTTTGGGTCAAGCGGCTCTTCGCCGGAGCGGAAATCGCCGGCATCAAGCTCCACGGAGCCATTGATACGGTCATCAGCCACAACCACATCCACTGCGTCGGGCGGGGTATCTGGCTGGACTGGATGGCCCAAGGCGCGCGGGTAACCGCCAACCTGCTCTACGACAATTCGACTGAAGACATGTTTTTTGAAGTCAATCATGGGCCTCTGCTGGTGGACAACAACATCCTGTTCTCGCCCGTCGCCTTTCGCATCATGTCCGAGGGCGGGGCCTTCGCCCACAACCTGGTGGCCGGCGCCGTCCTGCTGCACCCGGAACTTCGCCGCCGCACACCGTTCCACAAGCCGCACTCGACCGAACTGGCCGGGCTCAGCGTGACGCGCTGTGGCGACGACCGCTGGTACAACAACCTGTTCACAGGCCGCACGGGCCTGATTGCCTACGACGAGGTGGAACAACCCGTATGGATGGCTGGCAACGTGTTCCTGGCTGACGCGCAGCCGTCAAAGCACGAAAAGGCTCCTGTGGTGGAGCCCCAGGCGCCCGGGTCGGCGGAATTGGTCGCCAGGCCGGGGGGGAAAGTGCGGCTGAAGA
>DQVB01000433.1 GCA_015661985.1 Planctomycetota bacterium
GAGCTTTCGCCGCTGGAGGCGGGGCGGCTGGAGCGGCTCGGCGCGGTGGCTTTGAACGAGTTGGGCTACGAGGTTTCCGCGGCGGCGGTGCGATGCAGGCTTACGCCGTGGTTCGTTCTGCGGCTTGTGTGTGGCATAGCCGATTGCCTGGCCCACCTGCCGCTGCGCACGCTGGTTGCCGAAGCGTTAAGGGTGGTGAAGGGATTGGAAATGGAAAATTGCAAATTGGGGCGGTAGTGGTGCGGATGTTGACCCAGTGGGAAAGCGGAGGCCGGGGGCGGACTGATTGAGGCTGAGGAGGCGAGGCGTGCGAGGTGACGGGTCGGCGGCGCGGGGCAATTTTGGCGCAAGCGCTGGCGGGCACGGGGCCAAACAGTTGCCCTCACCCGCCGCACAGGCGCGAGGGGAGGAGGGCAACGTCGGATGGGGTGGGTGGTTCACAGGAGAATACGCACATAAGCCATCGTAGTGACTGAACGAAATCACCCCCACCCCGAACCTCCCCCATCGAGGGGGAGGGGGCGGTGATCCGGAACGCTTTTTCGTCGGGGAGGAGGGGGCGGTAGCCGGAGCGCTCTCTGGTCGAGGGGGAGGGGGCGGTAGCCCTGCGGCCCCCGTCGATGGGGGGACTGGCCCGGGCATCGGTGGCGATCAACCGTCCGAGCGGCGGGCGGTGCGGCCCGTCCCGGGATGGTCCGGTGAGCCTGAAAATTGACAGCTGCGGGCCGGTTGGGGTATGTTAATTGGAGCGTGTCGCAAGAGGTGCGAGGAGACCTTCGCTCGATGCAAGTGGCTCGGTCGGGAGACCGGCCACAGCGCCGTGGTGGCTCGGTCGGGAGACCGGCCACAGCGCCGTAGTTGGCAGCCGGGCGGCGCGCCAGTGGTTGGCAGCCGGGCGGCGCGCCAGTGGCTTGGTCGGGAGACCGGTCAGAAGCGTGTGGCTTGTGGCACGTCTTGTTGCAGCGGTCTTTTTTCGGGGAAAGTGGGCCATGTTTCGGGCCGCGGCGATCGTGTCGGTGGGCTTGTTGCCAGTTCTCGTGGCCACGGGTGCTCGCCCTGAGGTAGCGCTGCGGTTTCGATTCAGCGAGGGAGCGGGGGGCGATTTTGATCCGCGGCAGTTGAAGCTTGTCGGCGGGCGGATGCCCGTGTGGTACTGCAAGCTCGAGCGGCACGGGATGCGGCTGGTGATCCCGCCAAGAGACCAGGTGCGCTGGTGTGCTGTCCAGCCGCGCGTTCGGGTGGAGGGAGATTTCCAGATCACCGGCACGTACCGCATCCTGTGGCTGCCTGAAGCCAGCGCCGCTCACGGGGCGGGGGCGAAGATCCAGATCAAAGACCAGCGGGGGTGGAAGGCCAACGTGGGGCGGCTTTTTGTGCCTGGCCGCGGGCATGTGTATTCGGCGCATTATGCCTGGCTGGAGGGCGATCGCTACGTGCACAGCCGGGAGCTTAGTGAGACGGAAGCGGTGGCGGGGAAATTGCGCTTGGTGCGTCGTGGCAAGATGTTGGGCTATTACGCGGCGGAGGAGGGGAGCGACGAGTTTCGCAAGCTGCGGGAGGTGGAGTTTGGCAGCGAGGATCTGGCGCAAGTGCAGTTTGCGGCGCTGACCGGCGGGGCGTCGGAGGGGGTGGATGTGGTGTGGACGGAGATCGAAGTCCGTGCCGGCCGGCTGGAGGAGAGCTATCGTGTGCAAAAGCCGCTCTGGCCGCTGGTGGTCATCGTCGCCGTGTTGGGGGCGGTCACCGTGTATCTGGTGGTGCGGCTGCGGCGCGGGTCTGGGGTACGTTCCTCTGATCAATGAGCGCACGCGATCCCGCGGCAGGGCGGGCGGGCAAGAGAGGAGGTGGAAAGCAGCAAATTCCAGGCACGAAATTCGAATGTCTCAAACGGAGCAGGACAGAGCTGCAAGATAATGTGCCGCAGCAGTAGCTCGAAGGTGTTTCGGTTGTTGGGGTGTTGGGCGTTTCGACTGGTTTCCGATTTAGGCGCCTTGGGCTTGTGGCGGGTGTGTTTTGGAGTGCGGCGGTCCTCTGCCGCTTTGGAGCCGAAGCGGTGCGGGAGCACCGCACTGGAAAGCAGCTGGCGGCGGCAGTGGCGCGGAATCGAGCGGCGGTTTATGAGTCAGGCGTTTCGCAAAGGCCGGGTTTCTACGGTCAGGAAAGGGCGTGGCCATGAGGCGGACCAGAACGGGATTGACGCTGATTGAGCTTTTGGTGGTGGTGACGATCATTGGCATGTTGATGGCGCTGTTGTTGCCGGCGGTGCAGTCGGCCCGGGAGGCGGGACGGCGGATGCAGTGCGCGAACAACCTGAAGCAGATCGGTCTGGCGCTGGCCAACTACCAGTCGGCCTACACGGTGTATCCGTTCGGCTGCGGGGCGGATTCGGACCGGCCGGGGCGGCCCACGTACACTTCACCGGGCAACCGCCGCTACTCGCTCCATTCGCAGATCCTGCCCTATTTGGAGCTCAACGAAGTGTACGAGTTGATCGATTTCACCTATCCGCCCTTTTATCCGGACACCACGGGCGATCCCAAGACGGTCACTGGGCGGGGGCCCAACGAGGATGCGGCGCAGATGACCATTCCGGTGTTCTTGTGTCCGTCGGACCACAAGGGCCAGAACCGGCCATGGGGGCCGAACAACTACCGGTCGTGTAACGGCAGCAACTGGTCGGGGCGCAAGGGCGACGGGCTGTTCGGCCAGGGGACAGCCATCCGGCCGGCCGATGTGCGGGACGGGCTGTCGTACACGGCCGCCTTCTGCGAGCGGGTTTTGGGGGACGATGACAAGGAGGCGGTGGACATGGAGGGCGATCTTTTTTCCCTTCCGGCGCCGTGGACGGAGGAGACGTTTCGGCGGTGGTGTGCGCAGCTCGGGCCGCTGGAGGCGGCCAGTTTGTACCACGATGCCAACGGCGGGATGACGTGGCTTGAGGGGAACATGAACTGGACGCGCTACAACCACATGCTGCCGCCGGGACTGCCCAGCTGCAAGAACGGGATCACCTGGAACGGGGTGGCGATGACGGCCAACAGCCGCCATTACGGCGGAGTCAACTTGCTGCTGGGGGACGGTTCGGTGCGGTTCGTCAGCAACCAGGTGGAGCCATCGGTGTGGCGTGCCCTGGGCACGATCGCCGGGCGGGAGACCATCTCGGACAAATCGTATTGAACCGTGAGGAATGTCCAAATGACCAAGGCAGGACGTTGCCTCTTTCGCCCCGCAGGCACATCACGGCTGCAGCGTACGGGTCACACTGGTGGCGCGGCATTTTTGGTTGTCCGTTCCGGCGGCCGCTTCAGCGGACTGCTCTGGCTCACGACCCTGAGCACCCTGGCCGGCGGAAACCGAACGGTTTTGCGCCGAGTTTCGTTGGCCTTTTTGAGGAAGGCTTTCGGTATCGGGATTCACGGGTTGGCGAGGCCTGCCAGGAAGAGGGGTAAGCCTGTTCGTGCCGGAAAGGTGCGGTTTGTGACCTCGAGCCGAGCCGGTTGGGGCTGGGGAATCGGTGTGCTGCCGATACTGGAGGTTATTGCTCGGAGGCTTGAGCCGGGCCGACGCAGCTGGGAAGATGGGGCATGGCGCGACGGCGGGGCTTCTCGGCCGTCCCCGAGGAGGGGCCCGAGACGGCGGGCCTCGGCTCCGGCCGTGACGCCCGCCGAACGTTTCCCCATTTGACACCGGCGCGGCATCCGGCGGTCGTTCAGCCGCGAGCCGGAGGGGCCTGCCTGGGGGCCGGCCCGATGGTTCCACCCCGCGCGACCGTGCACGCGGTGGCCACACGTTTCGGATTTCGTGCTTCGGATTTCGGAGTTTCCGCGAGCCGTCCGGCGCAGAATGGCGCGCGGTCGTCTAGAAGAGGAGATGTGATCATGGCCACTCGGACTGGCAGAGCAACTTCCTTGACCAGACGCCGGCTTATCGCTCAAGCGGCCGCCGCCTGCGCCGGCGCAGGCCTGATGGCCGGCGGCCCAGCAGAAGGCGCAGTCCCGGCTGCAGACGTTCCCCCTGAAGATTACCGGATCCAAAAGGGCCGGATCCGCCAGTCGGTCTACGGTTGGTGCTTCAGTCCCATGCCGGCCGAGGAGCTCATCCGAGCTTGTCACCGCATGGGGATCCCAGCGATGGATGTGGGGCGCCAGCACTATCCGCTGTTGAAGCGTTTGGGTATGAAGTTGGCCATGGTCGGCTCTCACGGATTCAAGCGGGGCCCCTTCAGCCGCGAGAACCGTGCTTTTTGCGAGCAGAAGCTGCGCCAGGCGATCGATGCGGCTGTGGCGTGCCAGTGTGCCAACGTGATTACCTTCACAGGCATGTGCGAGAAGGGGACCAGTGACGAGCAGGGAGCGCGCAACTGCGTGGAGTGCTGGAAGGCGGTCATCGGCTATGCCGAGAAGCGGGGCATCAATCTGTGCCTGGAGATCCTCAACACCCGGGATGATACCCATCCGATGAAGGGGCATCCGGGTTACTTCGGCGACGATGTGGAATTGTGCATCGACCTGATCAAGCGCGTCGATTCACCGCGGATGAAGCTCTTGTTCGATGTCTACCACGTGCAGATCATGAACGGGGATGTGATCCGCCGGATCCGCCAGTACAAGGACTATATCGGGCACTATCACGTAGCGGGCGTTCCGGGGCGAGGGGAGCTGGACGAGAACCAGGAGGTCTACTATCCGGCCGTGATGCGTGCCATTCTGGAGACGGGCTACGCGGGGCTGGTCTCCCAGGAGTTCATACCCACCTGGCCCGACAAGCTCGCCGCCCTGCGCTATAGTGTCCGCGTCTGCGACGTGTGAGGTTTGCCCTGCGCAGGGGGGGTGTCGGCCGCGAAAAGCGCGGAGGCGGGCGATCGTCCGGCGACCGATCCGGGCCCGGACCTCCAGAGGCTCGACGGCCCCCGTCTTGCCCATGGGGCACTCCTTCGCAGACGATCGGGCTCGACGACGAGCTGGCTGGCC
>DQVB01000111.1 GCA_015661985.1 Planctomycetota bacterium
CCGACGACCCGTCGCGCGGAATGCGCAGCGAGTCCCGGTCGCTTGCGCCCAGCAGCTGTCGGGCTCGCTGCTGGCCGAATCGCCTGCGCACATACTCCCCAAACGCCCGCTGACAGTGCTTACAGTAACAGGTCGGCCGTCCCACCCCCTACATCGGCCGACCAAACCGGTCGTCCGTCGATGTACGCTTCGGCGAAAACGTACCCGGCCGTCGGCCCGGTCAAGTCGTCACTTACGCGAAACTCGAGCACTTCAGTCCGCTTCGTACGTGTCCGGCGGCCGGGTGCGCTGGAAAGGGGCCGCAGCTGAAGCAAAGGGGTGCGCATGCATGTGCAGCTGGTCTACTCGCGTACGGTCAGGACGAACTCCTGCGTGGCCCGGCCGCCGAACTGGCTGCGGACTTCCACGACGACGAGGCTCTTGCCCGTATCGTTCGGCCCGGGTGTACCGGACAGCAGTCCCGATTTCGCCTCCATCTTCAGCCAGCTGGGGGCGTTCAGTAGCCGAAACTCGTTTCGCTCCACGTCCCAGTACCGGTAGGCGTACTTCTTTTCCTTCGAGGCTGGATCCTGTCGGCACTGGTAGTCGCCCAGGGAACGGAGGCTTTTGAGCCGGTAGCGATAGGGCCGGCCGACGCGGGCTTCGGCCACCGGCCTCGAGTAGATGAACGGGTGCGGCATCTCACAGTAGTCTGAACAGCCGCTGGCCGTGCCGTGGGCGTCGATGGCCACGACTCGATAGAAGGCCCTGTTGGCGTTCTCGGCGGTCGCGGTGGGCGAAACGACGACCATCGACGTTTCGGCCGTCTCGCCCAGGAGGTTGCCGGCCACCTTCCCGCGTCCCGGCACTTCGTGTTCGGTCTTGTGGATCGAGAAGCCCTTTTCGTCGCTGCCGTAGACTTCGTACTTGACCGGCCGCTCGCCTCGCGGGTTCGGCTGCCAGCGGAGCGTCAAGGTCCGGCCGCGCCGCTCGTAGTGCAACCCGACCGGCACGCACGGGCCCCGCCATGTGAAGGCCCACGGGCTGCTCCATGGCCCCCACACGCCCCAACGGTCGCGGCACCGCAGCCGCCAGTAGTAAGTCACATCCGGGCTGAAGAGCCCCGTGTACGGCACAGACCATTGGGTCATGGGAATGATCACGTCAAAGCTGGTCCGGTACGGATAGGCGAAGTCGGGCCGGCGGCTGACTTGCAGGTGATACCGCTCGGCCCCTTCGACGGTCGGCCACGAGAACCGCACGATCGACTGGCGCACTTCCGCCCCCGGCTCGGGGTGCACGGGCCGTTGGACGGGCACGAGCGGCCGAACGGCGTCCGATTCTCTCCACTCGTGCGTCACGCGCACCCGATGAGGCCCCTCGGTGGCATCCCAGTAGACGATCCGGTTCGAGCCCACGCGCAGCCGGGGCAAAGCCACGGGCGCGGCCAGCACATCGGTTTCGATTTCCAGAGAGCACAGGCCGGCGCTGGGCCGCGAGCCCGCCGATCGAAGCCCCACGCGGATGAAGTAGCGATACTTGGCCGGCTTCCGGTGTACGTCGAGCGCTTCGTCCAGCGAAACGACCGCCGCGTGACGGCCAGCCCCTTGCTTCTGCCAGAGCTTCTTCCACGTCCTGCCGTCCAGCGACAAGGCGATCGCGAAGCCGTCATCGGCCGCTGCGCCCGACAGCTCCGCCCGCACCGTGCCCCCGCATATCGTGTATGGGACTTTGATCTGGTAGACGAGCACGGCATCGGGCGAGCTGCCAAGCAGCCGCGTGCCGGAGGCATCCGTGGGGCGAGGTGGCAGGAGGTCTTTGGTAGCGAAAGCTTCCGACCGCACCACTTCCGGCGAGAGTCGCGGCCGAAAGATGAACCTGGAGTTGCCGAAGTAGCGAGGCCGCCGAGCCCGCTCGGCGTTCTCAGCCGGATACTTGCCGATGTTGTCCCAGCGGAACACAACCCGCTCCCCCGGGCGAAGTGTGTAGGCGATCTCGTGGCCGCGCCAGCGAGCATCGTAGCGGCGGTCGTCACGGCCGAATAGCGCGGCCGGCAGGTCGCTGCTGACGAACCGATCGACCACCGGCCCGTAGTTCAGTTCGCGCCGCGCCAAGTCATGGTCTCGCGCCACCTGCTCGCCGCCGACCGGGTATTCGTTCTCCCGGTCCAGGTAGAAGCAATCCATGTCGACGTCCAGGAACTGGAACCGGCCATCCACGAACGCCTCGCATTGGACGTGGCCATGCAGCGCGCGGTTCTTCGATCCGGTCAGTCCAGCATGGAAGAACAGAGAGCAGCCGGCGTTACCCGCGTCGTCGCACAGGTTGAACCCGAAGATGTTGAAGAGACGGACCGGGTCGTGTGGCTCGGCGTCGCCGTAAAGCGGCGTTTGGTGGTAAAGATTCTCGCGCATGCGCTGCCAGATGAAATAGGCCTTTTCCTGGTCCGTGGCGGCGCCGCGAGTGAACTCGGCCAGAAGGCTATCGAAGGTGTACCAGTTCCCCCGATCGTTGATGACGATGCGCGGGTTGATGACCGGCACATCGCCGATGTTTTCGATGGTCAAGGACACGTTGTTCTGAAACGCGATGAAGCAGTTATTGGTGGCCAGCGTTCGGGTGTTGTCCATGTCGAGCGTGCCACCCAGCGTGATCGTATACTTGTGGCGGTTGCCGACGATCTGTTCGATGTGCGTCTTGATCGTGGAAGGGAAACGCTCGAGGCCGCCCAGAGTGCTGAGCGGATTGGCCGAGGCGACTTCGTACGTCCGCCCGTTGGTGCGCGGGTCGGAATGGTCGGAGGTGGAAAAGTAGAGGGTGCCGCGTGTCCAGTGGGAGTACCGGCCGCGGCCCTTCTTCCGAATGTCGTCGTGGACGGCGTGCGCCGGACCGAGCGGTCTGCCGTCCTCGAACAGCATCAACCCGGACCGGTTGGAGGTCTCCTTGTCACCTTCTTCGCCGAAATCCATTGCGGCGATGTAGCAATGGCCCCGCTCGGCCTGGATGCAGTCGGCCGGAACAGGGACGCGTATCGGCTTGGACCGCGGCGCGGACTCGGCTGCACCGCCGGCCGTGCCCCAAGCCAGGCCAACAAGGATGGTGACGCCGGGGACAACTCCTTTCGGGAGACTGGAGACTATCTTGGCCGACCAACACCCACCGCTTTTCATGATCAGCTCCCTGGCTCTAGTGATGTTGCAGTCTTGGCCACTCGTCTCGGGCTGGGCCGGGCCAGAGATCAAGGCAAACCGTACTTCGCTGGCAGTGCTTGGCACGCGATTTGCAGCCACCAGCTCGCCCGGCTGCGCACACCAACGAAACAATGATATGAAACGCCGTCCCTTTCGCAAGAGGCCGGCTGTCGACGCGAGGGGCGACTCTTTGCGTTCTGCAACCGCATTTGCCGGGAGCCCGTCACTGGCGAACGGACCCTTCGCGCCACGCCCTGGCTTCACCCCCACGTTGCAAACCGGCGGGGCAGGATGGACACTGCTGTCCGGCATCACTGGGACAAAACGTTCAACAGCCAGGGCATCGTAGATGTCACAACATGTGAGTGTTGCCGCACCAGCCGGCCTCACCGGTCGAGCCCTCGATGGACGGGCAAGAATGCCCATCCTGCGTCTCCCTTTTTGCAACGTTGGGGTTTATCTTGAAGGAGACGGCTCCAGATCGAGCGGCGAAACCGGCTTGGGTGCGGATAGCAGTCCTGTGGGGCTCAGCACGGCATACCCCTCGCTTTGCCCGGCGGGGAAGGATCATCGATTGTGGGTGGGCAAACTGGTGGAGTACCCACTGGGGCGGACCACATCGCACTCGAACAGAGCCATAGCCATTGACATGCTCGATCGGCAACCCAACCGCCAGAGGGAAGGGCGGGGGGAATCTGCTGGATTTTGCCCACTTTGCCCAGTTTGGACCCGTTCCGTTTTTTGCGTGGGAATTCACCTTGTGGCGAGCGGGCGGTTCGAGTATTTGTACGGGGCGTTTGGGTTCCCGAGGGCGGCCCGCTGCGAGCCGGACCGCTGGCCGGCGTGATCTGGCGCCCGGCCTTGTGGGGACCACGACTTTTCGCGTTGCTCATCTGGCGGACGTTTCCTTCTCCGAGTGGAAAGGGCCTCGATGGCCGGTTCCCAACGCGACTCCAGCGCCGGTGGCCGCTGGCGGCTGTGGCCGCTGGTCGGCCTGTTCGTGTTGTGGTCGGGCATGGTGTGCGCCGAGAGTACGCCGGGCGGGGCGGCTGGGTCGGGCTCGTCGGCGATTGTCACCGAGGTGCGCGTCGAGGGGAACCGGGATGTCTCCCGATCGCGCGTGCTCGCGGAGATCCGCACGCGGGCGGGCAGGCCATACGATCCGGATTTGATCGAGGAGGACGTGCTGCGTCTGAATCGGACGGGCTTGTTCGTGGACGTGGACGCCCTATACCGGGAGACGCCGACGGGCCGGGTGGTGATCTTCAAGGTATTGGAGCGGCCCACGATCCACTACGTCCGCTACGTGGGCAACCGGAAGGTGACCAAGAAGACGCTCCAGCGCGAGGCGGAGATCAAATCGGGCGACGCCCTGGACCTGTTCGCCATCCGGGAAGCCCGCCGGCGGATCGAGGAGTACTACCACAGCCACGGCTTTCCCGAGGCCGAGGTGCTGATCGTCGAGGGCAACCGGGCGGATGACCGCGGGGTGACCTTTCTGATCACCGAGGGGCGGAAGAAGAAGATCCTCTGGACCCGGTTCGAAGGGAACACCGTCGTCTCCGACGCGCGGCTGCGGACCCAGATCGAATCGAAGCCGGGGCTCCTGTGGGTGCTCGGCAGCGACGTGAACGAGGAGAAGATCGATGCCGACGTGGATCGGCTGGTCGCCTACTACCACAGCCTGGGCTACTTCCGCGTGCGCGTGGGACGGATCCCAGAGTTCAAATCCGACCCCTTCGATCCGGATCGCCGGTGGCTCATCTTGACCTTCGTCATTGACGAAGGGCCGCGGTACGTGATCCGCAACGTCGCTTTCGTGGGCAACCAAAGGTTCTCCCATGAGGATCTCACCAAAGAGCTGAAGCTCAAACCGGGCGACTACTTCAACCAGTCCCAGATGAACGCCGACGTGCTGACCCTTCAGGACAAGTACGGCTCTGAAGGGTACGTATTCGCTGACATCCAAGCCAACCCGCGGTTCCTGGAAGAGCCGGGGAAACTGGATCTGGTCTACGAGATCCAAGAGGGGCGGCGTTACCAGGTGGGGCGGATCAACGTGCAGATCGCAGGAGAGGTCCCCCATACGCGTATCACCACCGTACTCAACCGGGTGGAGTTGAGGCCGGGCGACATCGTGGACATCCGCAAGTTGCGCTCCAGCGAGCGCCGTTTGCGGGCTTCGCGCCTTTTCGAACTGGACCCGCGGCAAGGGCAGCCCCCACAGATCGTGTTCAGTCCCCCATCCTTGGAGGACCTGGAGGCGCAGATTGCCCAGCCGTCTTCGCCCTCGCCGCGCGTGCGGCGCCAGAGTCCCGAGGGCCCACAGCGGCCGGGCGCTGAACGGGCGAGCCGGCAGCTGGACGAGGCTTTGCGGCAAGTGCAGGGGGCTGGGTCGCAGGACAGAGGCGAAGGGCCCGGGCGCCGCTTTCCCCCCGGGGCGTCGGGCTCCCTTCCCACCGGCTCGGCTTCCACCGGCCTACCGAAGGCGAAGCGTTACCGTACCGTGCGGGCGCAGAGCTACAGCCCGGATGCTGGCCGATCGGTGCCCAGCCTGCCGGCCCGGCTCCCTGCGGCGGGTATGGGCTATGCAAACGACCACGCCGCCGCGTCTTCGTCGGCGTCGCCCCAGCCGAGCGCGGTGGCCCCGCCGGGCGGGTCCGAGGGGCCGGGTTATTTTCCTGAGGTGGACAGTCAGCCGCGGGCCATCGCCCCGCCGACCTATGGACTTCCGCCGGTACAGACGACCGGCCCCGTGCGCACGGCGGCCAGCCAGCCGTTTGCCGACGTGCCGCAACTGTGGGGCACCGAACCCAGTCAGGACCGGCCGTTCCCCTTGCCCTTGGATGTGAGGGCCACGGAGACGCGAACCGGACGGTTCATGTTCAGCCTGGGGATCAATTCGGACGCCGGCCTTTTGGGTTCGGTGATCATCGACGAGCAGAACTTCGACCTGTTCCGCTTTCCTCGCAGTTGGGCCGACATTCGTGACGGAATCGCCTTCCGGGGACGGGGCCAGCGGTTTCGGCTGGAGGCCGTCCCGGGTACGCAGCTGCAGCGCTACACGGTCAACTTCCAGGAGCCGTATCTGTTTGATACTCGCGTGAGCCTGGCGGTGAGCGGGTTCTACTACACCCGCTGGTATCGCGAGTGGGACGAGGAACGCCTGGGAGGGCGATTGGCCTTCGGGTACGAATTCGCCCCCGACCTGTCGGGCAGCATCGCCTATCGCGGGGCCGAGATCACCATCTACAATCCGATCGTGGCGGGGATCCCCGAGCTGGACCAGGCCCTGGGCGATAACGAGCTGCATGGCTTCCAGGTCTCGTTGACCCATGACACCCGGGACAGCGCCTTCCTGCCGACCGAAGGTCACCTGGTGGAGGTGGCTTTCGAACAGGTCATCGGGTCGTTCGACTACCCACGCCTCGACTTCACCGCCCGGCGGTACTTCCTGTTGCGACAGAGACCTGACGGTTCGGGCCGCCACGTGCTGGGCCTGAACACCCGCTTCGGCATCACGGGCAACGATGCGCCCATCTACGAACACTACTTCGCCGGGGGATTCTCCACCCTGCGAGGCTTCAACTTCCGCGCAGCTTCGCCCAAGCGGCTGGGGGTATCCGTGGGCGGCCACTTCCTGCTGATCGCCTCGGCCGAGTACATGTTCCCCATCACGGCCGACGACATGCTCCGCGGCGTCCTTTTCGTGGACACGGGAACGGTCGAACCGAGCATCGTGGACTGGACAGACCGTTACCGCGTATCCCCAGGCTTCGGACTGCGGATCACCATACCAGCCATGGGCCCCGCCCCCATTGCCCTGGATTTTGCCTTCCCCGTGGTCCACCAGCAGGGCGACGAACTGGAGATGTTCAGCTTTTTCGTGGGCTTCCTGCGCTGAATCGGTGTCAACCGCTGCAAGCCACCACTCGCCCCCCAACCCCGACGGCTATTGCCACGGAAAGGCATATCTGGGGGGCGCTGCGAATCGCTCGAGCGCAAGATCAACCCGGCCCACCGCCCCGGGGCTGAGGCGCAGCGTGAGGCACGAGTCGTTGACGGCCAGAACCTGGCCCCTGTGCCGGGCCTCGACGAAGCGGTGTTCGCCGAACGCCCCGGCCTGGAGGATCACCTCCCGCGGCTGGCCCGGATGCAGGTTCACGGCCACGAGCGACAAGGACTCCCCTCCGAGGCGATCCACCAGGATGGCCGTATCCGGCGGGAGCCCCGGTCGCCGCTCGGCCGGGTCGAAGGGGAACAGTCGCACGTGGAGCAGCCCGCCGTGGTAGATGTGGTTCGGGGCGCCGAGGGCCGTTTGCACGATTCCCTCCAGGACCACGGGGTTTCGCTGCTGCCAGTGGTGCACGTCTTGCTCGTCGGGCGTCGTGCGGTCGTTGCGGATGCGTCCCAGGCGGCGCAGGGATTCAGCATAGGTGGCCTGAAGGATTTCCTCCGGGTAGTCCCGGTTGCGGCCTTCGATGAAGCCCATCCAGTATTCGGCGTGCTCCCAATCCCCTTTACCTTTGTCGTACAGCAGGGTATCCCAGGCCGCCGGTTCGGCCAGCTCTTCCAGTCGCCGGCGGTCTTCGTCGCTCTGGGAGATGTGCCACAGGTAGACCAGGTGAGTGGGGTTGATGGGCCGGTAGTCGTACCAACCCTGGTCGCCGTGGCGGTGGGGAACGACCACACGGCCGTACGCGTCACGGCGGGCCCGTTGGCCCACCACATCGACGACGGATCTGGGCAGCTGCAGGTAGCGCGGGTCGCCGCTGAGCAGATAGGCGTTCGACGCCCCGATGAGCGTGGACTCCAACAGGTTGAACAGGCCGTGGGGCCATCGCCAACCGTAGTAGCCGCCCCACCACTTGCCGTCCATCCGTTCGCCGATGACGCCGTGGGGACCGATGTTGTCCGGCAGGATCCCATCGTTTCGCCGCGTCCGCTCGATCCACGCTTCCACGTACTCTTCCACCCACCGTTTGTACTTCGCCTCCCCCGTGTACAGATAGGCGTTGACCACCAGGCTGGTGGCCGTCAGATTCAGCGGCACGTCGCCTCGCATCATTCGCCCGTTGATCGCCTCCAGGAGACGTGGAAACTGCTGGTCGTCGATCCACGCCTGGCTGGAGGTCACCTGGGGGATGTCGTCAAAGGGGAGGGGATAGTCGGCCAGCACGGGGCGGTGGGTCACCCAATCCTCGGCCGTGGTCACAAACCGCGGGCCGCGGCTGCCGTTGATGGGCGAGCGGATCATCTTCCGCTGGGGATCGTAGTTGGGGGCTTCGGGGTCTTCGCCCGTGTACATGGCGGCGAAGCGCACGGCACGCTGGCGGTAGGCGGGCACACGGGGATCGGCCAGCCCGAAGAAGTAGAAGTAGGTGTAGCTCTCGCCGTGGTGCATCCAGTCGTAGTAGCCGTCGAATTCCCGGTAGATCTGTCCGTACCGGGTGAACTGGCGCGTCACAGCCTCCCATAACTTGCGCGACAGCCCGTGCATCGGCGCGGGGCCGCCCAGGGCGTAGTAGAGGGCGAAGTTGTAAAAGCTCTCGTAGCCGTCGTCCGAGCCGTCCATGCCCGGCCATCGCTCACGCCAGATCAACGTGCCGTCGTCGCGCGTGTACTTGTCCACGAACTCCGTGGCCGCCGAGTAGAGCCATTCCATCAGATGCCGCTGCCACAGTGCCCAATCGGGCGGGATGGCCGGCGTGGTCAGTTGGAGGGCAGCTGGACGCGTCATCGTCGTACTCCTCATTCCACGCTCACGCGGTCCAGGACGGTTGGCCCCGGTGCCGAAGGCGGGCCGCCGCGCCACGAGCGCCGCAATGCCCGGCGCAGCCGCCAATTACCTTAGTCGCACCGCCGGCGCAGGGCAACAGTGGTGAGAGAAGCCCCCCTCCTCACCCCGTCGCCAACACCTACCACTGGACGTCTCCCCGTCTCAGTCGATGCGAATCGGGTAGACGCCGTATCGGCGGATGGCCCGCAGCATGGCCATGTAGTTCTCGAAGGGGACGTATTCGGGAACGGAATTGGACGAACCACAACAGTAGCGGCCGCCCGGTGCGACGGTACGGATCCTGAGCCGCACCTCCTCCTCCACTTCCTCGGGCGTACCCAAGCACAGGGTGCGATCCAGGTTGATGTTGCCCATCAAACAGAGCCGATCGCCGTAGCGGCGCTTCAGCTGGACGATGTCCATGCTGGCCGGCTCGCACGGATGCAAGGCGTGGTAGCCGCAGGCCAGCAAATCGTCCAGCACATCGTACAAACGGCCGTCGGAGTGGAACAAATACAAGAGCCCCTTGGATCGGACCAGATCACCGATGCGTTCGTGCCAGGGAAACACCGTTTGTCGCAGGAACGTGGGACGGACAAGGGTCCCGCCCGTGTGGGCCAAGTCGTCGGGCATGCGGATCGCCCCCACGGAATCGAACTGGAGAAGGTTTTCCACCACCCGAAGCTGGATCCGTCCCACACGGTCGATCAGCTGGCGAACGAGCGGATCGTCGCTGGCCACGGCCACGCAGAAATCGGTCAATCCCATCAACATCCATGGAGCCGTGAAGATGTAACCGACGTTGATGATCGCCTTGGCGCCGGCGGGCAGGAGTTCCCCGAGGCGCTGCACGGTGTGGTAGGGGTAGGCATCGTCCGGATCCGGCCAGGGGAAGGCTTCCAACGAGGCCCGGTCGCAGATCACACCCGAGCCCTCTTCGGCCCAAAGGCGGGTCCGTTTCGTCGAGTCCCGGGGATCGTACTGGGCTTCGACCGGCTTCAACAAACGGGTCTCCAACCGGCTGGTCCCCATGATCCCCTCCCGTTCGCCGCGGATCGTCTGGCGGAAACCGATCGACAGGGGTACGTAGTCGTATCCGGCAGCCATGCAGAAATCGACCTCGTCCTCCAGCCCGCGCAGAGGCCGCCGTAGGAGGCGACGTTTGTGGTCTTCAGCCACCGTCCCATCGAATTGGGGGACGCGGCGGGGTTCGCCAGGCCCCAACACGGCCTTCTTGAAGTTATCGAAATCGGGCATCATCAGCCTCTGGGAAACGAAAGCTCCTCGTCGCGCCTGTGCCGGTAGCAGCTTTCCGAACCCGCACGCCGGGGCCAAGGGCAACATCAGCCGGACTTTACCGCCCTAGACGAGGCATTGTACTGGCCGGGGACCGGTTTGACATGCCGACCGCCATGGGAAACGAGTGCCCCAGAGGGCTTGATCCGCCGTGGCGAGTGCTCTACCCTGCCGCCATACGTTTCCCACGGCACGGTTCTCTTCGGGTGCCGGCCGGGTTGCCCCATGCGAAGGGCGTGGCCTCCGAGGCTTGAGTTCGTCCGGGCCCGGGCAGACGTCGATCCAGAGACTGTCCGCCGAAGAATGCAACAGACTGGAGGGAGGGCGAGATGATTCAGCTGGGACTGCACACGGACAATTGGCGGCCTCTGAGCGGGAGTTTCCGCACCGCAGCGGAAACGGCGGTCAAGTACGGCCTCCAGCACATCGAATTCGCGGCCATCCACGGCCAGTATTTCATCCAGGCCATGGGCTACGAACCGGGGATCTCGCTCCAGTCGAATCCCCGGGCCCTGAGGCGGTACTGTGACCAGATGGGGTTGAAGGTGTCGCAGATCGACGGCTCCTACCCGTTGATGGGGCCGGACGGATCGACCTTCGGGGTCCAATATGTGCAGCAAACCATCCGTTTCGCCGCTGAACTGGATTGCCCCATGGTGGACACCGTCGACGGCGGGACGGAAATCGAGGGCGTGAGCAAGGACGAGGTGTTCCGGATCACCTGCGACAACTACCGGCAGTGCCTGGCGTGGGCCGAGGACTACGGGGTGACCATCAACGTGGAACCCCACGGCCCCTACACCACGGATGGGGACTTCCTGGAACGCCTATTTTCGTATTTTGAATCGGAATACCTCCGTTTCAATATGGATACGGGCA
>DQVB01000619.1 GCA_015661985.1 Planctomycetota bacterium
GACCACCTGAAGTGAAAGAAGTGAAACTTGACGGCGGCTTTTGCCGTTGAAGCCGCAACCGGAAGAGGGTGGAATCTCACACGCGGGTTAATGCCGAGAATTATCGACTCACGAGCTGAGGCGCGTCGGGAACGGTAGTCGCGTCTGCTCGAGACGCGCGCCTGCCGGCCGGCCGTGGCGCGATCTGAAGACTTACAGCGGAGGCAAAGCCATGAAGCAGTATCTGTTGTTGCTGAGCCAGCTCGTTCTTGTATCCGCCGCTGCGGTGCAGGCTGGCGAGCCGGTGTTTATTCCGATCAAGATCGATGGCCCTGTGCACAATCCGGCCATCGGGAGCTACTGGTACGGGCCGTTCAACGAGTCGTGTTCGTTGGTAGATGTGAACGGCGACGGGCGGCTGGACATCACTTGCGGCGTGAACTGGTACGAGGCGCCGAAGTGGAAGAAGCATCGCTACTATTTCCAAGGGGCCGAGCGCCGGAACTTCGTGCACGTCCATTGTGTTGAACTGGCCATGGACGTGAACAAGGACGGGCTTGTCGATGTAGTCAACTCCGGGTACCAGTCGGACATCGCCGGGGTCCTCTGGTACGAGAACCCGGGCGCACGCGGCGGCAAGTGGAAAGTGCATCGGGTACACAGGTCCGAACGCATGGAGGGCCTGATCCTTGGAGACATGGACGGCGACGGCGATCCGGACCTGCTGCTGAACCACTTCCGGCCGCCGGATACGCCCGGCGTGACGTGGCTCGAGTCGATCGATGAAGAGCCCTGGCTGGTCGAACACGTCCTCGGCCCTGAGGGGCACGACCACGGCAACGGCCTGGGCGACATCAACGGCGACGGCCGAGTCGACGTGGTGACGGCACACGGCTGGTACGAAGCCCCGCCAAACCCGCGGCAAGACAAGTGGACCTTTCACGCCGACTACACGCTGCCAATGCTCACGGTCAAGACCCGATTCGGCGTACACAGTACGTGCTCGCATCCCATGCTGGTCGTCGACGTCAACGGCGACGGGCACAACGACATTATCGTGGGCAACGGCCACGGCTACGGCTTGTACTGGTTGGAGCAGAAAGTCGATCGCCGGGGCAGACGACGCTTCAAACGTCACACCATCGAACAGGACTATGGTTGCTTCCACACCATGACGTTGGCTGACATCAACGGCGACGGCAAGCCGGATCTGTTGACCGGCAAGCGCCTGTTCGGGCACGACGGCAAAGACCCGAGCGAATGGGATCCGCTGTTCATGTTCTGGTACGACATCCAGGGCGGCCGCTTCGAGCGGCACGTCATCTCGTTCAACAACCTTCAATACTATCCGGGCGGCGAGAACGTAAACGACCCGCCCCAGTTTGCCTGCGGCACAGGCATGAGAATCATTGCCCGGGACATCAACGGGGACCGGAAGCTTGATATTGTCGTGGCAGGCCGCGGCGGGCTGTATGCTTTTATCAACCGCGGCACGACGCCGATCCCCACACACACCCATCCGAAGGTTCCGCTGATGGGCGAGAAACGCCCGGACCTGAAATGAGAACGCCGAGACACAGGAGGCAAACGATGAACACGCCAACGACACGCCGCCGCTTCCTTGCCGGTACCGCGCTGGGCGGAGCCGGCCTGTTGATCCTCCGCAACAGCCAGTCGGCCTGGAGCTACCAGGCCAACGAGAAGTTGAACGTCGCCTTGGTCGGCTGCGGCGGGCGCGGCAGCAGTCTGTTGCGGGGTATCCTGCAATTGGGCGAAAACCTTGTGGCCGTCTGCGATGCGGACCGGCAGCGCCTTGAGCGCGTATCGAAAGCAGTGCCGGCCGCCCGGGGCTTCCAGGACTTTCGCCGTATGCTCGATGAGCTGGACCGGCAGCTCGATGCGCTCGTGGTGGCCACGCCGCCGCATACGCACACGCTCATCGGCGTCTGGGGCATGAAGCGTGGGAAACATGTTTACGTGGAGAAGCCGGCGGCAGTGCACGTGGCCGAAGCGCGTGTGCTGCGCCAGGTCGCGCGCCGCTACGAGCTTGCCACCCAGATGGGCAACCAGGGAATGGCCTCCGACTCGTTCCGCCGCACCCTGGAGCTGGTCCAGGACGGTGCGGTGGGCGAGATTCGCGAGGCATACGCCTGGTTCGAGTTCGGTGGGTCCGGCCCGCTACCATATCCGAAGGGTCAGACCCGCGTGCCTGACTGGGTCGATTGGGACCTCTGGCTCGGCCCGGCACCGTGGCGACCGTATCACCCCACGTACTTGCGGCCCGGCTACGGCCTGACGCCGCGCGCCGCCCCAGCGCCCGGGTGGAGTAAATGGCGTGACTTCTCGGCCGGCTGCCTCGGCGGCGGCGGGTCACATTCGATTAATATGATCTTCAAAGCCCTCAACCTGCAAACGCTCTGGGACGCCGCTGAACCGGGCCGCACCATACGTGTTGAGACCGAAGTCTCGGAGCTGTGCCCGGAACATTACCCGCGCTGGCAGATCGTCCGCTACGACATTCCGGCACGGGGTGACCAACCGCCGGTGCGAATCCACTGGTACAACGCCTGGCCGGATGAGCTGCGTCGGCAGGGCATCTGGCAGCGGTTGGAGCGATTGGTCGGCGGGGAGCTCAAATGGCCGAGCGGGTGGGCTCCGCTCTCGGGCTCACTGCTCGTCGGCAGCAAAGGCCTGGTGCACACCAGCGCGCACAACGCGATGTGCCGCCTACTGCCCGCAGGCGACTTTCCCGACGCGGGCGGCCCGCCCCGTAGACTACCCCGCTCCGGCAACCACTTGCGCGAATGGGTCGAGGCGTGCAAAGGCCGCGGCAAGACCATGTCGAACTTCGACCACGCCGGACCCGCCATGGAACTGCTCCTGCTCGGCAACGTCGCCAGCCTCGTGCTCGAGCCCTTCCGCTTCGACCCCGCACAATGCCGCGTTGTAGACCACGACGCTGCCGACCGGGCACTGCGCCCGGCGCCACGCGCCGGCTGGTCCCTATGAGGACCGCCGCGACCCAGGGCCCTGCGGGCTCCACGCATTCCACGGAGAACGCCCATGGCGGCTATGCCTTTTTCTGTTGAGAAAGGATGAGGAGGGCGAGCCTATAACCAAGCCTCTAATCAAGAAGGTCACCCGACGACAGAGCAACGGTAGCCGTTCACGCCTTTGGAGTGCGGTGGCCCGCCACCGCTTTCGACCTGCGTGCGACTGGAGCTTTTTGAACGCCTTGGTCCGGCCGGCGCAAAGCGGCACGGGAGTTCCGCACTTCAAGGCGGCCGGCCACGCCGCCGGCCGCATGAAGGGAACAACATCGCCCGAGCCCAACGGGCCGATTCTTGCACGAGCGTGAACGGCTACCTCACCGGTCCCCTGTCGGGCAAGAATGCCGAACCTACAAGCACGTAGGATGGGCATTCCTGCCCGTCATAGCCAACCTGGCTCACGGTTTGCCTGTTTCGTAGCAATGCCCAAGCAACGAAGAACGCTCAACCCGGAGGCAACGATGTGGAACCTCGACCCACCGGCGGATTTCCAAGGTCTTCGTCCTGATTTGCCGCTAACCGTGTATTACCGGCACCTTCCGCATTGGCGACAGCAAGGAGCTACCTACTTCGTCACCTTTCACCTCGACGACGCCCTGCCAGAACCCAAAATACGTGAGCTACAAACGATTCGCCGACAATGGCAGGCCAAACACCCTCCGCCACGAACCAAAGCAGAATGGGAAGCGTACGCCCGGGAAGTTACGGTGAAAGCAGAGCGCTGGCTGGATCAAGGTCATGGGCGGTGTTATTTTGCCAAGCCCGATCATGCGCAACTGCTGGCCAACTCGTTGCTTTATTTCCAAGATCAGCGCTACCGCGTCTTTTGCTACACTGTGATGCCCAACCACTGTCACGTGCTCGTCAGGCCGCTCGGTCGTCACAAGTTAGAGGCCATCCTGGGAAGCTGGAAAGGCTATGTCGCTCATCAGATCAATCGGGCCTACAATCGAAAGGGTGCGCTTTGGCAGCAGGAAAGCTATGATCGAATCGTACGTGACGAAGAGCATCTTTATCGCATTATCCAATACATAGGGCACAACGCCGCGCGGGCGCGGATTGAACGCAGCCGTTGGGTACGGTGGATCCACCCGCAGTGGGAGCAAGCTGGTTGGCGATTCGTCGACGAACAGTAGGATGGGCATTCCTGCCCGTCATAGCCAAGCTGGCTCACGCGTTCGCGTGTCGGGCATGAATGCCCAACCTACGAGGAACCTTGCCCACGAATGGGGAACCTACTCGCTGGGTGAGCCTCAAGCCAAAGCGACATGCCAAGCCACACCGCTGGCCGTGGCTGACGAAAGCGGCCTCTACCAGCTCGCCACGCCGTGCGTTACAAAGGTGTTTTGACGCGATGCAACGTTCAAGCGACAGCGACATTAGCAAAAAGGAGACTACGAGAATGAACGAAACGAGCAACACGAATCAGCGGCCGCCTATGAACACGAGCCGACGCCAGGTCTTGTGCCTGGCCGGGGCAGGGGTTGGTCTAGCACTCGGGCACTCGCTGCCTGCCGCCGCCCACTTCCCGCAACCGGCAAGGATACTCAAACGCGGTGACAAGATCGACGTAGGCGATAAACCCGACGCGATCGTCCAAAAGGCGTACGAACTAGGTTACGAGTACGAGAAGAAGCATGGCGGCTGCGCTCGATGCACCGTCGCTGCACTACAAGACGCGATCCCGTTTGTTGCCGTTGACGAGGGCCTGTTCCGGGGCTCCACCTGCCTGGACGGCGGCGCGACCCCTACCAGCATTCAGAATTGCGGAGCCTTCACGGGGGCAGGGATGGTGATCGGCTATGTGTGTGGCAGCACCAGAGGAAAAACCTTCAAGGGTAGCGCAGCACTGGCCCACGAACTGCTCCACAAAGTGTACTATCGATTCAAAGAAAAATATGGGACCGTATTGTGTAAGGACGTGAAGAAAGGGGCGAAAGGCAACTGTCCGGAAGTCGTGGGCCGGGCGGCCAAGTGGACTGCGGAAGTATTACTTACCGAGTTCACCGACTACACAGCCAAGGAGCAACCAGACCACAAACCGCAAGGAAAAGACGGAACAGAAACTAAGGCGGGATCGGCCGCGGCGACCCGCCCTTGCTTCGCCTGCCACTGTTAAGAGCCATGACATACGAAGGTAACCGGGCGATTGCCAATACCTTTAGGTCGGTTTGGGTGTTGCGCGATGACAATTGGCCAATACCTTTAGGTCACTCTTTGAAGGGCCTGTGGGGCAGTGTGTAGGCGACCTCGTTGAGTAATGGCTGGTCGTCGGGTTGGCGTCTTCTGAGAGCGAAGAAGCGAAGCAGGTGTTGGTCCAGATGGAGCTCGGCACGGACCAGACGATGGGCCCAGTAGGAGTCCACTTGGAATCGATGTCCGAGGATGGAGAGGCATCCGTGGTCGTTGGTGCGCCGCAGGAAGATGATGGTTCCTTGGAGGGGAGCTTGCAGGTCGAGCGTCCAGCCTTGGGGAATGGGGCGTCTGGGCGGTGCGGCCTCGATCCGGGCGGCGTGTCTCTGGCGGCAAGCGGCGATGTAGCGGTCGGAGCGCCGTTTGAGCGCAGCGACGCTTCGGTGCTCGAATCGATTCCACACCTTGGTTTGCCAGCGGCCGTTGAAGCTTTCGATAGCCGCCTGGAATCCGGTTTCGTTGGGCACCACGAAGACGGGAGTGACCCGGAGGCTGAGGCAGAGGCGAATGACCCGGCCGACTGTATCGGGATAGTGGCGCGGTCCGGTGAAGCGGTTGTCGTTGTCGAACTGGGCGTAAGCGGGTAGGCCCACTTCGCTCCAGTGTTCCAGCAGTGCCTCGAGGACGAACTGAGCGGTAAGGCGTCTTCGGGGCCAAGCGATGGGCAGGCCGCCATGTAAGGAAATTCCCGTAAGAATGGTCAAATGCGGGCCACCGCGGATGCTCAGTCCTTCGATCGTGTCGAAGCTGTCGAGTTCGCACTGGCCGGCCACCAGGTCGGGCAAGTACCAGCCCTTTGGCGGAGCGGGACGACGGAGTCGCCTGCGGCCGTCGAGGAGTCCATGGCGCCCGCAGGATGTGGCCGATGGTGCGGACCGCGGGCAGCGGCTCGAGGCCTTGCTCTTGGAGGTATCGATGGATGGCCGGTGCGCCGTACTCGCCCAAGGGACTTCGTTCCTTGAGCCACCTGCGAGCGGCAAGGACCCGTTGCTCGGTGGCGCGTGGGGTGCGGCGCGTTTGCTTCGGAGCAGAAGGACGATCCTCCCAGTCGA
>DQVB01000198.1 GCA_015661985.1 Planctomycetota bacterium
CCGGTCAAAATGGCGTCATACAGTTCGGCTGGTTCGGACATCAAATGGCCTCCCCAAACAGCTTCCACACCAGTCAACCACGCCTGTATGGTAACCGCTGGACGTGCCCCTGCGTAGGGCCGCTGGGACCGCAAGGGTGCGGCCGTTGCGGCTCGGCACGGGAGGTATCGCTTCCCGGCCCTTCGCCCCGTTGGGTTCGAGATCACAGGCTGAGCCCGGCGCCGCTTCCGTTGGCCAATGCTGTGTTGACTGGAGAGGGGCCTGGGGTAGAATCGTGGTTGTATTTGGCCAAGCGGGGCGTAGCTCAGCCTGGCGAGAGCGCTGCGTTCGGGACGCAGAGGTCGCTGGTTCAAATCCAGTCGCCCCGATTGAGGAAACTTTATGCCATCAGCGAGGGGTTCGGCGCGGGCTCGGTTGAAGCATTCTGGGGCGTCGGAACCTCGCTCTACGGGTGGGGCAAAGGTTCGGGGCGTCTGTCGCCTTCTGCGTGCAAGGCGAGCAGGGCTGTGTCGAAGTCGGTCGTGTCGGCCACGACCAACCCATCGCGCAGCACGATGGTCCGATCGGCGTGGCGGGCGATCTGCTGATCATGGGTCACCAGGATCACGGTGATCCCTTGTTCCTCGTTCAGGCGACGCAGCAGGCCGATGATCTCCTTGCTGGTCTTCGAATCGAGGTTGCCCGTGGGTTCGTCGGCCAGCAGGATGGCGGGGTCGTTGACCAAAGCCCGGGCGATGGCCACCCGTTGTTGCTGGCCGCCGGAGAGCTGTCCGGGGTGGTGGTCGATGCGATCGGCCAACCCGACTTGTTCCAGCACGCGGAGGGCCCGGCGCCGGCGCTGGCGGGTGGAGATGCCCGCGGCGTAAAGCAGAGGCAGTTCGACGTTCTCCAGGGCGGAGGTGCGGGGCAAGAGGTTGAAGTTCTGGAAGACGAAGCCGATCTTCTGGTTGCGCAGGGCAGCCCGGGCGTTGGCAGACAGACGGGCCACTTCTTCACCATCCAGCTGGTAGCTGCCGCGCGTGGGCCGGTCCAAGCAGCCAAGCGTGTTCATCAAGGTCGACTTGCCCGAGCCGGAGGGGCCCATCAGGGCCACGTATTCGCCGCGGTCGATCGACGCCGAGACACCCCGCAGCGCCTCCACCTGGGTTTCGCCCAGCCGGTAGATCTTGTAGACGTCCGTCAATCTGATGAGCGTCATCCAGCTTTCGTCACCGACCTCGACTCGGTGGCCTCCCGGGCGATCCTCCTGGCCTGGGGCCTCCGCCGCGGAACCCCCCGAAGCCGCCCTGCTCCCGCATCCGCCGGAAGAATTCGATACGTCTGCGGAACTGTTCGATCTGTTCGGGCGAGGGCCTCGAGCCGGGCGAGGGTCCCCGTGGCGAGGCCGCCGTCGGCCTTCCAGCCACACCGGTCGGTCTGGGCCCCGCCCCCGGCTCCTGGCGACGCACCTGGACGGCACCGCCGGTCAAGTTGGCCAGTGCCTCTTCCACCACTTCGGGACTGGCCCGCTTCAGTCTCACCACGCGGACCGCTTGGCCGTTTTGGATCGCTGCCTGATCCAACGTTTCGACCAACTGCTTGACTTCCCGGAACAAGGCATCGGGGGCGACGACCACCAGCGAATTGGTGCGTGTGTCCACGCCGATGGCCATCCTGTCTTGTTGGGTCGTTTGCCGCGAGGAGCGACCGCCGGAACCGCCTCGGATCCGACGGATGAACTCCATGATCTGTTCGGGCGAAGGCCGACCCTGTTGCTGGCCCTGGCCCCCGCTGATCAACCGGTCCTGATAGACCTGGCGGACGATCTCGGCCACCTCTTCGGCTTGCGTGTTGTACAGTGGGATCAGTCGGGGCTGCGGTTTGGCCAGCACTTCTTCGGGGCTTTCGCGTTGATCGAGGATTTCCAGGAGTTGCTCGATCGTGTCCAGATCTTTGGGGGGGGCCTAGATGAACAGGGCGTTGAGCCGCTCATCGGGCGTGATCAGGATGGCGCCGGAGGGTGTGATCGTCCCTTCGCCCCCTCGCAGACCGAACAGCGAGCTGACCAGGCCGCCGGCCGTCTCGCCCAGGGCCGCATTGGCCATCTCGCCGAGCATCGAGCGGCCGCCGCTGGAGCCACCCACCAGCGTGCCGCCGCCGAAGATCTGATCCAACAGCTGGGCGGCAACGGTTGCCCGCACGTGCTTCAGATAGAAGACCGTCAGGTCTGTGTTCCCTTCGGCCGCACCGCTGGCCAAGGCCGTCAGCAGGTCTTCGAATTCGTTGAGCGCTTCGATATCGTCCGAGGCGATCATCACGCCTCCCGGCCCGGGGGCGACGATGATCGGCGGGGGCTCTTTCGGCGCGGCGGGTTGGTCGCTGGGCGACGTCTCCGCCCGGTGGCTTGCTCCCGGCGAAGCGGCCTGGGGCTTCGGCGCCGTGACGTTTTCGCTCCCTTCTTGGGGCTCGGAAACCAGGCGGAACGGGGCGCGTCGGAGCGATTGCGTCGAGTTGTTCGAAGGCGGTGAGTTCGATGGGCTGTCCGGGGCGGGCCCGGCAGGACCGCTGGGGGTCTGCCGCCTGAGCTGTCCGCCTCCGGCTGGGCCGAACAGCTGCCGGAGCACCTCCGGCGGGATCTCAGGCGACTCTTTCGGCCCGCGGCCCGGCCCGCGGCTGCCCGGACGCAGCGTGGGGATCACGGCCGAAGGGGTGACCACGCGGATTCTGTTGCGCCGCATCGCGGGCCAGATCTTTTCGATCCGCTCCAAGGCCGTGCGGGCGGCCCGACCGGTCAGGGGCAACATGCGCACGTTCCCGCCGCGCTGGGCCAGCCGGCCCGCGTCCGACGCGGACTCCCCCATCTTCTCCAGCAGGCCGCGGATCTGCTGGATCTGTGTGGGTGTGCCACGCACCAACAG
>DQVB01000343.1 GCA_015661985.1 Planctomycetota bacterium
GCCAGCCCTTCGATCTGCGGCGCCCGCCGCTGCTCCGCGCCCTGCTGGTCCGGTTGGACGATACGCGATACCGACTCATCCTGGTACTCCACCATATCGTCTGCGACGGCTGGTCCATGGGCATTCTCCGGCACGAAGTGACGGCCCTCTACGACGCCTGGCGGCAGGGCCGCTCGGCTCAATTGCCGGAGCTCGAGTACCAATATGCCGATTATGCGCGATGGCAGCGGGAGTGGCTCGACGACGCGCGACTCGAGCGACTGGCCGGTTACTGGCGCCAGGCCCTCGGCCCCAGCGTTCCCACTTTATGCCTGCCCACCGACCGGCCGCGCCCGCCGGTGGCCAAGTACCGCGGGCAGAGTATCCGCGGGACGTTGCCCGCAGCTCTTTCCGCGTCACTGGCCAGCTTCGCCCGGGACGAAAACGCCACGCTTTTCATGGTCTTGCTGGCGGCCTTCGAGGTGCTCCTGGCTCGTTACAGCGGACAATCGGAGTTCGCCGTAGGCAGTCCAGTGGCCAATCGACCGTTGCCCGAGCTGGAAAGGCTGATCGGTTTTTTTGCCAACAGCCTGGTCTTCCGGTGCAACCTGGGTGGCGATCCAACTTTTCGGGAACTGCTGGATCGTGTGCGCGGGGTGACGCTGGGAGCCTTCGCCCACCAGGAAATGCCTTTCGGGAAGCTGGTCGATCTGGTCGGGCCGCAGCGGGATTTGAACCGCTCACCGCTGTTCCAGGCCATGTTCGTATTGCAGAACACACCGCCCGTGCAGAGCGAAGCGGGTGGGTTGCGGATCGTCGATGTGGACCTGGGGGTGGCCCAGGGGGCGGCTTTCGATGTGACGCTCAACGTGAATCAGTCGCCGGAAGGGCTGGAGCTGCTGCTGGTGTACAACACGGAGCTGTTCGAGGAAGCCTCGGCCCAACGGATGCTCGACTGCTATGAGACGCTGCTGGGCGGAATCCTGACCGGACCCGACCAGCCCGTCTGGAAGTTGCCCCTGGTATCGGCCGCCCAGCGCCGTGAGCTAGAGCGGTTGAACCAGACCCCGCGGGCCTGTCCGGAGGCGCTCGGTGTGCATCAGTTGTTCGAGCGGCAAGCGGCCCGAACGCCCGACGCGGCGGCCGTGATCTCCGCAGGGACGACGATCACTTACCGGGAATTGGACCAGCGAGCCAATCGGTTGGCCCACCATCTGCGCCGTCTCGGCGCCGGCCCGGGGACGTTGGTGGGCCTGTGTTTCGATCGTTCACCTGAACTTATTGTGTCGCTGTTGGGTATCCTCAAGGCGGGGGCCGCCTACGTCCCTCTGGATCCGGATTACCCCCAGGCCCGGCTGGCTTACATGGTCCGAGATGCCGGCGTGGATCTGCTGGTCACCCACAACGGACTGGATGACCCGCTGCCTACGGACGGCATCCGAGTGATTCGCGTGGAACGCGACCGCGCGAGCATCGACGCCCAGCCGGCCGTGGCGCCTGAAGTGAAGCTCTCCCCGGACGAACTGGCTTACGTGATCTATACGTCCGGATCTACAGGCGAGCCGAAGGGCGTGGAAGTGCCCCACCGCGGCCTGGTGAACCACGCTCTCGATTTCGCCCGGCGCTGCCAGCTGGGACGGGGCGACCGAGTGCTGCAGTATCTGTCGCCCAGCTTCGATGCCTCGGCCGAAGAAATCTATCCCACGTTGGCCAGCGGTGCAGCGGTGGTCCTGCACCCGGCGCCTGGGGAATTGGGCACCGAGGAGCTGCTGGAGTTCACCCGCCGGCAGGCGGTCAACGTGCTCCATGTGCCGGCCCCCGTGTGGAGCGGGATCACCGACCGCGTAGCCGAAGACCCGCCGTTGGCCGACCATCTGAAGGTCGTGGTCACCGGCGGCGAAACGCTGCCTGTCCCCACGCTCCGCCGCTGGGTCGAATTGGTCGGCCACCGCGTCCGTTTTCTCTACTGCTACGGTGTGACCGAAGCGACGATCACCACCACGATCTACGAACCGCCCCGTTGCTTGCCGCCTGGGGATCAAGGTCGAGTGCCCATCGGCCGGCCCATCGCCAACCATCGCGTCTACGTGCTGGACGACCATCTCCAGCCGGTCCCGGTGGGCGTCTGTGGGGAACTGTTCATCGGCGGCGTGGGCGTGGCGCGCGGATACCGCAACCGGCCCGAATTGACGGCCGAGAAGTTCGTTACGGACCCCTTTTCCGACCGACCCGGTGCGCGGCTCTATCGCGCCGGTGACCGTGCCCGGTGGTTGCCGGACGGGAACCTCGAGTTCCATGGGCGGCTGGACTGCCAGGTGAAGGTGCGCGGCTACCGGGTCGAGCCGGGAGAAATCGAAGCGGCGCTGTGCCAGCACGAAGGGGTCCGAGACGCCGTGGTGGTGGCTCGCCGGGACCAGCCGACCCGGACGCGGCTGGTGGCGTACGTCGTGCCGGCCGGCGGCGAAGCGGTATCGCCGAAACGGCTGCGCGCCTTCCTGGCCGACCGTCTCCCCGAACACATGCTGCCTGCGCTGTTCGTGCCGATCCGGCGCGTGCCCTTGACGCCGGGCGGCAAGATCGATCGCCATGCCCTACCTGCCCCGGACTCCGACCGCCCCGCGGGCGCCCCGCCCTACGTGGCGCCCCGAACGCCGGTCCAGCGCCAATTGGCCGAAATCTGGTCCGCGCTGCTGGATGTCGAGCCCGTGGGGATCCATGACAACTTCTTCGAGCTGGGCGGGGATTCGATCCTCAGCCTGCAGATGGTCTCGCGAGCCACCGCGGCGGGGCTTCGATTGACGCCTAAACAGCTGTTCCTCCACCAAACGATCGCCGAGCTGGCCGAGGTGGCAGGCAGGGGTCCGAGGGTCCAGGCGGAACAGGGACCGATCAGCGGCCGTGTGCCTTTGTTGCCCATCCAGCGACAGTGGCTGGCAGGCGACCCGCCGGATCCGCATCACTTCAATCAGGCTGTGCTGCTGGAACTGGAAACGGATGTCGAGCCCGAGCATCTGGTCCAGGCCATGGGGGCCCTCGTTCAACATCATGACGCGCTGCGCAGCCGATTCGTCCGCAGCCAAGCCGGTTGGGAGCAAATCATCGCCGCGGAGGAGGAGAGCCAACTGGTGGAGATCCGTGACCTCCGGCCACTGGAGGAAACCCAACAGCGGGACGTTCTCCGGCAGACAGCGGAACGGATGCAGGCGGGTCTGGATCTGGCCCGGGGGCCGCTTCTGCGCTGCGGACTGTTCCTGCGAGGACCAGAGCGGCCGGCCTGGCTGCTGGTGGTGATCCACCATTTGGTTGTCGATGCCGTCTCCTGGCGCATTCTGCTTGAAGACCTCCAACAAGCGCTGGCTGCGCTGGCGGCCGGCGAGCCCGTCGTTTTGCCACCCAAGACCACCTCGGTGCGCTGTTGGGCGGAAAAGCTCACGCAGTATGCCAAGTCGGATGAAGTGGCCGAGGAGCTGGACTTTTGGCTGGCCGGCCAACACGAGGACCGGCCGCCGTTGCCCCGCGATTTCCAGGGTGAGAACCTCTGCGGCACGTCCGATACGGTCCGCTGGCGGCTGGGCGCGGCCGAGACGCGGCTGCTGCTGGGCGACGCCCCTCAGGCCTATCGGACCCAGATCAGCGACCTGCTTTTGACAGCCCTGGCAATGGCCATCACCCGCTGGACGGGCGGCGACCGGCTGCATGTGGATTTGGAAGGGCATGGCCGCGAGCCGTTGTTCGAAGAGGTCGACTTGAGCCGTACGGTGGGTTGGTTCACGACCCTGTTTCCACTCAGGCTGGTTCTGCCGCCGGATGGCGGGATGGGGGGGCTGATCAAGGGAATCAAAGAACAACTGCGTCGCGTTCCCCGAAACGGCATCGGCTACGGACTGTTGCGCTGGCTTCGTGGCCACAGCGAGATCGAAGAGCGACTGGCAAGGGGCCCGCAGGCGGAGATCAGCTTCAACTACTTGGGGCAATTTGACCAGTTGGCCGATGCTGGGGCGCTGATCTCGGCCTCCGACGAGCCAGTCGGTCCGACGGAAAGTCCCCGTGCCCGGCGCCGGTACGTGTTGGACGTGATCGCCCGGGTCCAAGACGGCCGCTTGCAAGTGGATTGGGTATACAGCCAAGCCTTGCATCGGCGCGAGACGATCGAACGGTTGGCCGGCTGGTTTGGCGACGCCTTGCGCGGCCTGGTGGAGCATTGTCTTTCGCCCGACGCTGGCGGTTTTACCCCCTCCGACTTTCCGTTGGCCGATGTGGATGACGAAGAGCTGTCCCGGCTTTCGGAGTTGTTGCAGCAGGGGGACGAGGCCGAGCCGTCTTCTCAGTGATACGAGGATGAGAGGATGGGCGACGCTGGCTACGGCAAAGACGTCTTGCTGATCGAACGGGCGGCGGAACGGCCTGGGCCGATTGACGCGCATCTTCGTCTCGGTTGCCCCGGGTGGGGATTCGGGCCGAGTTCACGACGCTTTGGCTGCGTGGTGCCGGGTCACCTGCCAGACCGAGTGCCCCCAGTGGACGATGCAGTGGCTGAAGACATCTCCAGACAACCGATCTACCGGGAATCGTGCCTGGCTCGGCCGTGAAGAACGTGGAAGACATCTACGCCCTGTCTTCGCTCCAGCAGCGGATGCTCGTCCGTGCGCTGGCGGCGCCCCACCAGGGGGCGTTGGTGGAACAGCTCACCTGCACCCTCCAAGGCGACCTGGACGCGGCGGCCCTGCGGCGGGCATGGCAGACCGTGGTGGCCCGCCACCCGGCGCTGCGCACCGCGCTGGTCTGGGAAGGCCTGAAAAAGCCGCTCCAAATCGTCCGCCGCCAGGTGACCGTGCCGTGGCACGAAGAAGACCTCGGCGCCCTGCCGCCCAAGCAGCGACAGCGGCAGTGCCAGGCGATACTGGCTGCCCAACGCGAAAAGCCTTTCCAACTCACCCGGGCCCCGCTCATGCGGCTGGCACTGGTCCGCATCGATCACCGGCGCTACCAGTTCGCTTGGACCTGCCACCATCTGGTCACCGACGGTTGGTGTCTGGGGTTGGTGCTGGGCGAGGTGATCGAATGTTACGAGGCGTTTCGGCGAGGTGGCGAGCCCCAATTGCCGCCCGCCCGCCCCTTCCGCGACTACATCGCGTGGCTTCAGAAGCAGGACTCCCGGGACGCCGAAGCCTTCTGGCAGCAGTATCTGGCTGGTTTCTCCAAACCAGTGGCACTTCCTCTGCCTCGCCCCAGGCCGATGGACGTGGTCGCGGAGCGGCCTTTCCAAGAGGTCTGTGTCGAGCTTTCCGAGACGACCACGGTCCGGCTGGCCGGTCACGCCGCCGCCCGTCGGCTGCCCACCAGTACCTGGGTGGAAGGCGCCTGGGCTCTGCTGTTGGCCCGCTACAGCGGCCAGGACGACGTGGTATTCGGCATCACGGTTTCAGGCCGTCCCTCGGATCTGCCGGGCGCCGAATCCATCGTCGGGCCTTTCATCAACAACGTGCCCGTGCGCGTCCGCGCCGCCCAGCAGGGCTCGGCTGTCAGTTGGCTGGCCGCCCTGCAAGCGAGCAAGACGGACGTGCAGACGTATGCCCACTGCCCGCTGGAGGAGATCCACCGCGTCAGTGCGATCCCGGAAGGAGGCCGCCTGTTCGAGACCCTCGTGGTGTTCGAGAACTATCCGCTTGACACGGAGCGGCTGCGCCGCCGCAGCAGCCTGGAGATTGAACAGATCCGCGGCACGGCCACGGCCCATTTCCCGATGGCCCTCATCGCTGTTCCCGGCCGGCGCTTGGCTCTTCGACTGCAGTACGACACCCGGCGGTTTGCGGCGTGGGTGGCCGAGGCACTGCTGGCACAACTGTGCAGTTTGATCGAACAACTGACGGCCGATCCCGGCGCGTCTTTGGCAGACCTGCCGCTGGACAGGTCTGCCGGCCCGTTCGGCTTCGATGAGAGGAACGTTGTCAGTTCCTATGTCCCCGGCCCGACGGAAGATGCGCGCAGGCAGAAACTCTCGGCCGGCAGACAGCCGGCGCAGGGGCAGGACACCACCTCGGCGCCTCCCCAGGCGATGATCGTCGACTCGTGGGGCCATCCGGCGCCGCTGGGGATGCCCGGGGAATTGGTCCTCCGTCGGGCGACGGCGGGCGAGCGGTTGCCCGGCTGCGAGGAACCAGCGACGGACGAGCCTGCGGTGCGGCACGATCGAGCCCGATGGATGCGCACCGGAGGTTGCTGGCGCCGTTTGCCGGGCGGCCGCATCGAATACCTGGGTCGCACCGATGACCCGGTCCAGCTGGAGGGCTACCGGATAGACCCGGACGAGATGGGCAGCGTGCTGGCCGCCCATCCCCTTGTCCGCGACGCCGCCGTCGTGGCCCGCCGCGATCCGGCCGGCCAGGTACGGTTGGCGGCGTACATCGTGCCAGCTGACGAGTCGCGTACGCTGCTGGATCCGGACCGGCACGCGCTGCTCATAGACCGACTGCGCCGATGGCTGGCGGAACGTTTCCCACAGGCCGTGGTCCCCGGCAGCCTGGTGGCGTTGGAAGAGATCCCCCGTGCGGCCGGAGGGGAAGTCGACCTGGACGCCCTGCCGCCACCGGCTCGGCCACGCCCGGAAGAGGCCGGACCGCCCGTGGCGCCTCGCGACCCGATCGAAGCCCAGTTGGCCATGATCTGGTCCGAGCTGCTGGGGGTGCACCCCGTGGGCATCACCGACCACTTCATGGAGCTGGGCGGCGATTCGGCCTTGGCCATCAGCCTCTTTTCGCGGATCGAAGACCATTTCCAGCGGAAGCTGCCCCTGGTGTCCCTGTTCCATGAGCCGACCATCGAGTACCTGGCCAGCCTGCTGAGACGCCCCGAAGAAGGGGAGGGCCAGTCCACTTTGGTGCCACTCCGCCCCGGCGGCGATCGCCTGCCGCTGTACTGCGTCCATCCGGCCGGCGGGACGGTCTTCTGCTACCTGGAACTGGCTCGACACCTGGACCAGGGCCGAGCCGTCTACGGGCTGCAAGCCCGCGGCATCGATGGGCGCTTGCCACCGCATACATCGGTCGAAGAGATGGCAGAGCACTACGGGCAAGTCATCCGCCGCCATCAGCCCCAGGGGCCGTACGCCTTGTGCGGCTGGTCCACCGGCGGGATCATCGCCTTCGAACTGGCCCGCCAACTCCACGCCCAGGGCCAAAAGGTCTCCACGCTGGCGCTGTTCGACGCCGCCATCCCGGACCCGGACCGGCAGACCTTCGACGGCAGCGACCTGCTGCCGCTGTTGTCCATGCTTTTCCCCGGCGAACCGGAGGAACGACTGCGACAACTCCAGGATGCCACGTCCGAGGAACAGCTAGAGTACTTCCGCCATCGCGCCGAGTTGGCGCAACTGGTCGTGGCCGGCGCTGCGGCTGGCCAGACGCAAAACGTATACGAGGTGTTCCAGGCCAACATGGAGGCCATCATCCATTACCGCCCGCAGCCTTACCCCGGGGACATCGTCCTGTTTCGTGCCACCGAGTCAGCTACGCCGATGCACGGGGACCCGCAACTAGGTTGGGGCCGCTGGGTCGCGGCCGTGGAGGTGTACGAGGTGCCGGGCAGCCACTTGTCCATCTTCCGCCCGCCCGCCATCCGGACGCTGGCCCGGCAATTGGACGCTTGCCTCAGATCGAGATCCGGAGCACCCTGAGTTGCCGAGTGGTTGCCCGAGGTTGCATAAAGGAAACGTGGGATGGGCATCGTTGCCCGTCAATCACCGGCTCGACCGGTGGGGTCGGCTCGTGCGGCAAGACTCACATTCTGTGACTTCTACGATGCCCAGGCTATTGCGCGTCCTTGTGACGGACGGAAATGTCCATCCCACCCTGCCGGTTTGCAACGTGGGGGTTACAAGTCTCCGTCACCGCATGGCCCGATTCCATCGAGGTGGTCCGTCCGGTCCAACCCTAGCAGCTCGGCGACGCCATCTTCACCGAAAGCGATGGTCGTGATGGAGCCGTTATGGAGTGCGTCGGCGAGTCGGTCCTCGGGGATGGGGACCAGCGCCTGGAGCGTGACGACCAGCAGGCGGCCGTGGGCCACCACGGCGGCTTGGCGGTGGCCCGCGGCACGGATCGCCTGGAAAGCCGCCAGGCCTCGCCCGCGCAGCGCGGCGCGGGATTCGCCTCCCGGGATCACGTAGTCCGGATCGCCGCTGGACCAACGGGCGAAGGGTTCAGGGTACAGGCGGACCAACTCGCTGGAGAGGCGATGCTGGAAGATGCCGGCGTTGATTTCCATCAACCTCGGATCGGTACGGACAGCCAGCCCCCGCGGCTCGGCGATCATCCTCGCCGTCGCCAGCGCCCGCTGCAGTGGACTGGAATAGATCGCCTCGATGGGGAACCGCCCCAGCGCCTCGGCCACCGCTTGGCCCTGGCGCACACCCCGCTCCGACAGGGGCACGTCGGCTTGCCCCTGGATCCTCCCTTCCGCGTTGTAGACGCTTTCGCCGTGTCGGATGCAGTACAAGATCATCGCTGCGAAGGCCGCCGGCTCACGACTCGGGCAGTTTGGGCCCCTCTTCTTCTTCGCGCTGGCCCGTTGCCTCCGAAGACTCTTTGGCCAATCCAATCAGCCGGTCAAATTCCGTATCGGCCGATGAACGGGTGGCGTATTCCAGAAACTCTTCTTCGGTGCGTTTGGCATCGGTCCCGGCCAACTCCCGAGCCACCCGTGCCCCAGCCTTGGCCCGCTGGCGCAGCTCCCGCAGTTCCTGCAATTCCTGGGAACTGCGATCTTCGCTGATGCCGGCGATCATGTCGGCCAACTCCTTCTCCTCGCGCGCGGTGATAATGTCGGCCACCGTCTCTTCCCGTTCCTGGCGAATCTGCTCGATCTCACGATGGAGCGTCTCCAGCTGGATCTTGTGGCCGGCGATTGAACTGCTCAAGGCCCGGATGTCCTCTTCCAGTTCAGCGACGCGAGCCTCCTTCTCCTCGATCGTGGAGTTGAAATCCTTGAAGGCCGCTTGACATTTCATATAATCCGGGTCGCCCTTGATGGCCGCCACGTTGCCACCGTGCTTTTCCACGACCCGGCGAGCCATGGCCGCAGCACCCTCCTTGAGCTTTTCCAGCCGGGCCAACTCGTCAGACTGGCGCCTCAACTCCGCCTTCTTCTTCTCTTCCTGAGCAATCATGCCCGCGACGGCATCCTTGTACTGCTGGATCCGCTTCTTCTTCTCGCGCAGGATCGCGTCGTAGGTGGCCCGCACCACCGTCGGACTGGTGCTCAAGGCCGTCCGCGCCGCGTCGATCTTGCCCACCAAGAGATAGCCCAAGGCCCGGAAATAGCGTGCGATTGCTCTGAACATTGCCGACTCCTTCTGGATGGGAAGAGAATCTGGTGGTAGCGGACGCCCTCCGACACGCGACGTCCGCAGTCCCCGCCGGGACAGGCCGTACCGCCTGCCGCCCAGACATTGGCCAACCGATTTTCCCAGTATAGCCCGACAGGAGGGAGCCGAGGAGTAGGGCATCCCACAAATCGGCCGTGCGAGCAGGCCTGAGCCGAAGAGCGTATTTCAAAACCTGGGTGCTGGCGGGTTTGGAGGACTTTCGGTCCGCCCCTGTGCCGGGTCTGGAGACCCGTACACAGTAGTAATAATTTACAGCCTGACAAGGAGTCAGGCAACAGGACGGAAGCTGAGGTGCCGAGAAGGCCGCCGACGAGTTCGGCCGGCCGGTCTGTGGGGCCTGCGCCAGCCGATTTGGCCAAAGTGACGGAAGCCCGGCCGCGGCTCGACCAGCCGATCAAAGCGGCGATCCCCGTTATGATCCAACCTGCCGAACGCTCGCAAGAGTGAACCCAACATGTGGCCACTCCTGGCGCGATACTCCGCCCGTTGCGCTGTTGCATCGCCCTGCACCACTTTGCCCTCATTTGCCCTCA
>DQVB01000681.1 GCA_015661985.1 Planctomycetota bacterium
CCGGGTAGGACTCCACCAGCACGGCCCCGACCAGCCGACCGCCTCGTGAGCCCTGGAAAACACACCCCTGCGGCGAACCGCTCGACGTTGTCTGGCCGGCCAACTGCGCCGTCCGTGCGGCCTGTTCGTCCGCATCCATCCCCTGCATGGCCAAAGCCAAGGCTTCGGTCGCCCTCTGCGGCGCTACATGCTTGATCACCAATTCCGCTCTACTGGCATGCATACACGCGCAGCATAACCCCCTCGACGGTCAGAACACAACAGCAGCTTCCGGCCCTTTGGTATTGGTCGAACAAGCGGGCCGAGATATACACAGGCTCAAACAGGCTCGGTGCCACCGCTCGCCGCCGTGTGTGCGCCCACGGTCAGCCGCCTCACCTAACACCGGTACCGCTGGGCGATTTCCGCGTGTTCGAAGATGGTCGTCTCCTGCAAGGTGAGCGTCTGCCCGAAGCCACTGGCGGTGGCCCGGCGGTACATGGCCAAGGCGATGGCCACGTCGACGAAGGCCAGACCGACGGCGTTGAAGTAGATCCGTTCGTCGGGCTTCTGGCGGCCCGGTTTTTCGCCCGCGACCAATTCATCGAGGTCAGCGTAGATGTCCCCATCGCTGAGCAGCCCGTCCCGATACATGCGGCTCAGCGTCTGGGTCCGGTGCTTGACCGTCTCCCAGTCGTCGCAGACGATCTTGTCGCACTGCTGGGCCACGGCGTATTCGTCTTCCCATCCGCCGATGTGGCTGTAGAACGAGCCGGGTTTCATCCAGGCGGCCTTCAGCAGCGGGGCTTGGGCGCTGGTGGCTGTGACCAGGATATCGGCATCGTGCATGGCCTCCTGGCCGTTGGTCCGAGTGGCCACGAAGCGCATGTCGGGCACCAAAGGCGACATCTGCTGGATGAACAGATCCTCTTCCGGAGGCGTTTTGGCCGACACGCGGCATTCTTCCAGCGTGGGCCGGACCGTTTTCATGGCCAACAGATGCATCTTGGCCTGTTCGCCGCTGCCGATGAAACCGATGACCCGTGCCTCGGGCGGGGCCAGATGTTTGGCCGCGATAGCTCCCATGGCCCCGACGCGGATATTGGATGCCAGCGTGCCTTCCATGACCGCCAAGGGGAAGCCTTTTTCGATCTCGGAAAGCACGAACAGGGCGGTGAGGTTCTGCAGGCCGTAACGTTCCACGTTGGGCGGAAAGACCGAGACCCACTTCATGCCGCAGACGCGATCCGTTTTGAGCGTGGCCGGCAGGCAGTTGATCCGTTCCTGGGTCTGGTCGTTGAAAATCTGTACAATCTTTTCGGGAAAGATCACCTCGCCGCGGCGCTGCGCCAGCATCGCCTCCTCGGCCGCTTGGATGGCCATGGGAAAGTCGAGACATCCGGCCCGCAGCAGGTCTTCCTGAGACAGATAGGTGAAGGTGATCCGGTGGGCCTGTTGACCGCTGTGGCCCGCACCGGCCGAGGAAGCCGAGGTAGACATGGGAGGGACTCCTGAGGTGGCGCCAAAAGGACCAAGCCCGGCCGGGGGAGACCTTTCCGGCCCGACCGGCAACGGCCACGAATATGGCTGGCCGGCCGCCGACGGTCAAGTCGACGGATGGTGAGCCGGCAAAGAGGGAGGATGGGATGCCACGCGGGCGGGTGCCAGGGCTATTCGTCACAGGCACGGACACCGAGGTAGGCAAGACGTACGTCGCCGCGCTGCTGGTCCGCCAGTTGGCGGAGGCGGGGTGCCGAGTGGGGGTGTACAAACCGGCCGCCAGCGGCTGCCTGAGAGTCGGCCGCGAGCTGATCAGCCCGGACGCAAAGCGGCTGTGGGAGGCGGCCGGCCGGCCGGGGTCGTTGGACCGGGTTTGTCCCCAGCGGTTTGCTGCGCCGTTGGCACCCCACTTGGCCGCCCAGCAGGAGGGTCGCCACCTGGACGGGGCCCTGTTGCGCCGGGGCCTGGAGTACTGGCAAGAGCGATCAGAGTTGATCGTGGTGGAAGGGGCCGGCGGGTTGATGTCCCCGCTGGGGGACGACGAGTACGTGGCCGACCTGGCCGGTGATTTCGGCTTCCCGCTGGTGGTAGTGGCCCGTAACGCTCTGGGAGCGATCAACCAAACCCTGCAGACGCTCATTGCCGCAGCGGCCTACGGCGACGGGCTGCCGGTGGCCGGTGTGGTGCTGAACAACCCCAAGCCGCCCGGGGATGACACGAGCGTCCGCTTCAACCGCCAGGAGTTGGCTGCCCGCAGCGTGCCGCCCCTGTTGGCTGAAGTGGCCTTCGGCGCTGGCCGGTTCGACAGGCCGGTCGACTGGCGGGCCCTGGCCCGATGAAGCTCCGCTGCAGCCTCGCTCGCCGGAAAGCGGATCCCGTTCTTTGTGGCGAACACAGGGCGAGCGGTATCCGTTCACGGCCTGACCGCCACGGCCTGACCGCCACGGCCTGACCGCGTGGCCGCCGGCGATCGTACATCGGCAACTGTGGGGCATCGGCCGTCAGCCTTTGGCACGGAAGCTAGCCGCACCCGTTGCACTTGCCGCTCAGCTGGTGAACGCCTACGGAGAGCCGGCAGCGGGCTTCTGGTCTGCCTGGAGGAGTGTGGCGGCTGTCAGTGAAGTCGGCGGAGTGGCCGTGGGGGTTCGCCGGTGCGGGTCAGGTTTTTTTCCTGGCCGACGGTTTGGCGGCCTTACGGCCTTGCAGGCTCAAGGCGTCATCCGGCTCGAGGCGGGCGGCGGCACGGTTTTCCCGCTGGATCGCTTCGTAGACTTCGCGTCGGTGCACGGGGATTTCCGTAGGGGCGTCGATACCCAGCCGGACTTTGTCCCCGCGGATATCCACGACGGTCACAATGATGTTATCGCCGATGATGATGCTTTCGTCGCGTTGTCGGGACAGAACCAGCATGCGTGACTCCTTGCTTGGGACCGGCGCGGGTGCGGGGTGTGGTCGCCTGCCGGATGCGCTCGGGGTGGTGAGCA
>DQVB01000547.1 GCA_015661985.1 Planctomycetota bacterium
GCCCGTCGGCCCGGTGCCCTGGCGCAGCGGCCGGAAACGATCGCCTCAGGCGGCCCCTTGCTGCCCTCGGGCCCGCCCACAGTGGCCCTCGACGAAGACCGGTTCCCAGGATCGGTAGCGGTTGTTTGTAGCACAGAAAATCGACGCGTCAAGGGGTTTCGTGATTTCTTTCACGCTCAAACGCGATTCTTGTCACGATTCACTCCACACATACCTCTCCTTCCCCTCCAGACCGTGGCGCCCAAGCCATGGGATGCCCAAAACCGTCGGCCTTCGCTGGCGCAGAATACCCCCCTCCCCGCGGGGCCTCGCCGATCCGCACCCCACGGGCCATCTGCATCCTGTCGGCCAAATCAGAAGAAGCGGGCGAGCCGGACCTCGGTTCGCTCGGCGGCCTCAGCCGCCTCAGGCTCCCGCCTGCCAGGGCAGGCCCCTCGCTTCGCCACGCTTCGCCCCGGCCAGTCCCCCGGGCTGGATGGCCAGCCCAGGCTGCCCGGATCGGGCCGTGCGCTTTGCAAAAGGCATGCCGCGGGATCCCTGGCCGTCCCCGCGTGCCGTAACCCTCCAGTCACCTTGGCCTTGCGGCTGTTCAAGAAAGGGCCCCAGCCCTCTCACGACAGGCCGAGCCGCGGAATTTCGTGACCGAAGCGCGGATTCCCGTGAGCCCGGGCATCGGGCCCCCATGGCTGTGAAGTCCTGGCTGCGGCCCCCGAGGGCCGAACCACCCGGGCCGCCGTCCGGATGGCGGTGTTGACCTGGGCGGATGGGGTGGCCCCCAATGGCCGATGCCGGTTGCAGCGGTTGTAGCAGCCCACCGGCCAGGTGGCGCCGGAAACGAGCCCCGGGGGTTCCCTCAGAGCCGTCCCCGCACAATCCGGGCTAATCGGCCGCCCGAGAACAGGCCGATACGAATGTGCCGGGAGTCGGTTTGGTCGCCCGCCGAACGGCCGGCTATTACCCTCCGTATGGAGATCTGATTTCCACCACAAGACGAAAGCGAGACACCGTGGATGACCGCATCGGCACAGAAAAGCTACCTGGCGACGGGAATCGTCACGGCCCCTCCACAGCGACTCCAGCTGATGTTGATCGAAGGGGCCATCCGTTTCTCTGAACAAGCCCGGCGGCATTGGCAAGATGGAAAAGACCAGGAGGCGCGGAGCGATTTGATCCGGGCGCAGGAGATCGTCGTCGAATTGCTGGCTGGTCTGAAGCCCGATGTGGACCCGAAGCTGGTCGGGAAAGTGGCCAGCGTCTATCTGTTCATCTACCGCCGACTGCTCGAGGCCAGCCTCCAGCGGAGCCAGCAGAAGCTGGACGAAGCCTGCCGTGTGCTGGAGGTCGAGCGCCGGACCTGGTGCCAGGTATGCCAGGCGTTGGATCAGGCGTTGGATGATGGGGCGTGTAGGCCAGACCCGGCGGCGGCGCGGGTTAGCAACTGCTCTAACTCAGAGGACCGACCGGCGGGCGGCCTCTCGCTGGAGGCCTGAGCCAGCGGGTCCGGCCGTCGCGCCTGCCCAGAAGCCTCACACTTCGACCCACGCGCCCGTAGCGGCGGAGCGGCGCACGGCGTCGATCAGCTCTTGGATGCGGATCCCCTGATCCAAGCCCGGCTGGGCCGGCTCTTGCTCGGCCACCGCTTGCAGAAAATGGGCCAGGCACGCCACGTGGCTCCGCAGCCAGCCGATCGCCGCCTTCGGGCTGGGGAAGCCGGTCCCCGGGGCCTCGTACCGCTGGCCCGCCTGGATCTTGGTCCATCCGCGCAGGCCCCCGCAGGGGCGGTCCGGGGCCGAGGCATCGCAAAACTCCACATGGTGCGGGTCCATCCCGTTGATCCGAATGGCGCCCCCGGTACCGTGGATCTCCAAGCGCAACTCGTCCTCGGTGCCGGAAGCCAGCTTGGTGGCTTCGATCGTGCCCAACGCCCCAGATCGCATCCTTGCCAGCAGCACGGCGTGATCTTCAGCGTCCACGGGCACCCGGCGCGCCGGATCCTCGGCCGCGGGTCGCTCCGGGTAGGCGATCTGGGTGGCCGCCGTCACCGCGGCGAAGGGGCCGATGAGCCAATCGACCAGGTCGAGCACGTGGGAGGCGAGGTCCGCGATCACGCCGCCCCCGGCGGCCTGAGTCAGCTTCCACCGGGCCGGTGCGGCGGGATCGGCGCTGCCGCCATGCAGATAGCAGGCGCGGAACGTGAGTATGCGTCCCAGCACGCCGGATTGGATCAGCTGCTTGGCCCGCATCGTGGCCGGGAAGAAGCGGTTTTGGAAGGTCATCTGGGCCGTGCCGCGGTAATCGGCCAGGGCCACCCGTACCTCCTCCGCCTGATCCAAGGTGGCCACCAGCGGCTTGTCACAGTAGATATGCTTCTGGCAGGCCATGGCCGACAAGAGAGCGTCTTTATGGAGGTGATTGGGCGTGCAGATGTGCACGATGTCGACCGCCGGATCCTCCGTCACCCGCCGGAAGTCGGTGGCCGCCACTTCGGCGCCGACCACTTGCCTGGCACGCTCGGCCGTCTCCGCCCGGCTGGTGACCACGTGGGTGATCCTGGCCGTCAATGGCGGCGGATCGTAGTAGAACGGCAGGCTGGCGTAAGCGTACGCGTGCACCTTGCCGATGAAGCCGAAGCCCAAAATGCCTACGCGATATGTCGTCACCGCTATACCCCTGGTCCGCTGTTGCTGGGAGCCGGTGCTCCGGCATGTCCCCACGCCGTCCGGCAGAGCGGCCGCGAGTCGGGCTGCTCCGTCGCGCCGGCCGATTGTGCCTTGGGGATGCCGGTGCGATCAAGCCCCCACAGATCGGCTCCCGGCGGATCGCCAGTGTCCTCCCAGATGGACATCACCCGCTGGCTGCGGATCACTTTGTGGCGGCCGAGCCGGGCGATCAGCACCGCACGACCGGGACCGTGCGCGTTGACGGGCAGGAGGTTGACGTGTACAACCGTATATCGTAGACTGGCCCTGATTGAGCGGGGTCGGGGCCCGTATGATTCCTTTGCCAAGGGGACGGACATGGAGCCACACGATCGTCTCACACAGCGGCAGCGAGCCATTTACGAGTTCATCCGGCAGAAGATCCGCGAGCGAGGGTATGGGCCGACGGTCCGCGAGATTGGCCGGCAGTTCGGGATCCAATCACCCAACGGCGTGGTCTGTCATCTGAAAGCCCTGGAGAAAAAGGGGCTGATCAGGCGAGAGCCGCACATGTCACGGGCGATCCAGCTGGCTGCGGACCCGGTTTGGGAAAAAGGGCTGCCGCTTTCCGGGTACATCTCCGCCGGATCGCTGGTGGAGGCCGTCGAACAGGACGAACGGGTCGATTTCGAAGAGGTTTTTCGCCCGGGTCAGCAGGAGTTATTTGTCCTCCGCGTGCACGGGGATTCGATGATCGAGGACCAGATTGCCGACGGCGACTACGTGATCGTGCGCAAACAGAAGACAGCCCGGAAAGGGCAAATCGTGGTGGCCTTGACCGACGAGAACGAAGCCACGCTGAAGCGGTGGTATCCGGAGAAGAACCGTATCCGGCTGGAGCCGGCCAATTCGTCGATGAAACCCATTTACGTCAAAAGTGCCCGCGTGTTGGGTGTGGTCGTGGGGCTGGTGCGCAAGATGGAATGACCACGCCAATTGGCCACACCGATTGGGCAAGCGGAGTGACGAGGCGGAGTGGCCGAGCGGAAGGAAAGGGCTGCCGGTTGCGGGAAAGGGCATCCGGTACGGAGTTGATGCACAACCCCAAACGGTGACAATGGGTTTGTGTAGCCCGAGATCCCGAGATCGACATCCGGAACAAGCGGCCGGTGCAGCCATGTTCGATGGACGGCTGCCGGGAAGCCAAGGACGGAGCAACCATGGAGTCGGCCCATGCCTGGACGTGTCAATCCAGGTTTGGTGCTGCAGTAGTTCGTTGAGATATACGCCTCATGGAGTCTACTGGCGCAGCACGTACTGGTACGAGTGAGCCGTCCGGCAAGGGGCCGTGGCGCTCGGTGTTGAGAGTAGTCAGGATCGTGTTGATCGCCTACTTGATAATCGTAGTACTGGCGATGATTTTCGAAGAGTCTTTCATCTTCTTTCCTGCGTCTTATCCCGATGGCGACTGGACGGCTGCAGGCCTTCCCGTAGAGGATGCCTGGTTCCGGGCCGCCGACGGCACGAACCTCCACGGTTGGTACTTGCCGGCCGAGAACCCGACGGCGGTGGTGCTTTTCTGCCACGGCAACGCGGGCAACGTGAGCCACCGGGCTGAGCAGATGCGGCGGCTCAAGGAGTGGGCGGGGGTGAGCGTGTTATGCTTCGACTACCGCGGCTACGGCCGGAGCGAAGGGCGGCCGCGTGAAGCGGGCGTGTTGGCTGACGCGGAGGCCGCTCGAGAGTGGTTGGCGAGTCGGGCAGGCGTGGAGCCCCATGACATCGTGCTCCTGGGCCGCTCGCTGGGCGGCGCGGTAGTCGTCCACCTGGCCGCTGAGCGCGGTGCTCGGGCCTTGGTGTTGGAAAGCACCTTCACGTCCGTGCCCGACGTGGCGGCGCACTATTACCCATGGCTGCCGGTGCGCCTTCTGATGCGAACGCGACTGGATGCGCAGAGCCAGATAGGCCGCTACCGTGGGCCCCTGTTCCAGAGCCACGGCACCGCCGACTCGATCATTCCCTATCATTTCGGCCGGCGCTTGTTCGAGGCGGCCAATCCGCCCAAACAGTTCTTCGATATCCCCGGCGGGGACCACAACGAACTGCCACCGCCGCAGTACTACGAAGCCCTGCGGAGCTTCCTGGAAGGGATCGGCCGCGGCCAGCCCGGGCGCCAGCCGTAGAGCATGTGACCGTTGTGTGCCGGTGGCCATCCCTGTTTCGCTTCGGCCTCACTGCTCCACTTCTACCCATGGCGAGCCGGCAGCTTCGGCCTCCCGGCCATACACCAGCGAAACCTGCAGTCCGCTGGCTTGCGAGGTGTAGAAGATTCGGCCGTTGGAGACCACCGACCCGACGCATTCGCGGCTGTCCACGGCCGGACCGGTACTCACCAGCCGGTTGCCGGCGGCCAGGTCGATGAGATCCATGTTCGGTCCCAGCACGTAATGGCCGGAAACGGCAAAGCGGGTGCAGGCATATCCGAAGTTGAAGCGCGAAACGATCTTTCCGGTCTCTTTGTCCAGCACGTGCCCGTCGCCGCCCGAGGCGTTGGTGAAGACGAAATCCTCGGCCACAGTGATCACATTGACGGCCGATTTGACAGGCTCGGAGCGCCAGATGAGCGAACCATCACGGGCATCCAGGCACCAGACGTAGCGGTTTTCTGTCGAAGCATCGGGCCGGTTGTATCCGCCCAGGTAGAGCCGTCCGTCGCGGCCGGAGATGGTGCAGCCGGCGGTGACGTAATAGTCGGTCGTCTTCCACAACACCTTGCCGGTGGCCGGGTCCAGGGCGGCAGTCACGCCACGCGGCCCGGGCTTGCCTCGCCGCTCGGGGGCGTAGC
>DQVB01000413.1 GCA_015661985.1 Planctomycetota bacterium
CTTTGTTGTCACAAAAAAGTGAGCGCGAGCCCGGCCGGACGGCCGCGCTCTGCCGGCTGATCGAAGGGAACGCGCGCCGGTTGCGAGGCGCCAAACGGGGAAGCAGATTTTGGCTCGACGGCGTGTATTTCCGCGTGCTCCAGAGCGACCGAAATACAGTGTTTCGGATCATCGAAGGAGAGCGGCGCTGGTACCTGAAGATGCCGCGCGATGGGAGTCACGAGGCCATCGAACGTGAGCTATTTGGCATGCACGCGGTGCGCTGGGTTCTTGAGGGGCTTGACACGCATACGTTGCCACTAGAGTTTACGGGCTCGTCCGAACAAGCGTACGTACTGACCAGCGAGCTTCCGGGGATGCCCTTGAGCAGCGCCCTGTATAGGTGCAGTCTGCTCCCCCTACCAAGGTTGCGGAGGCACGTTGAAAACGCCTTCTTCAGCCTCGGCGCGGTACTCGCAAGAGTTCACCGAAGCGCAATCGCGCCGGGATCGCGGACGACGCGATCGCTGGTCACATCGGTGACCAGCACCGTGGCCCGAGCAAGAATGGCCGATTGGCGATGTGCCAAGCTCATCGAGATCGCGGAAGCGCTGTCACCCCAACTCGCGACCGACTGCCTCGTTCACGGTAATGTCGGTCTCCTGAACGTTCTGACGCAGGCCAGCAAGATCGCGCTTATTGACTTTGAATGCTGCGGGCGCGGTGCTGCCTATGATGATGTTTCCCTCGTGTGCGGCCATTTGATCTATGCGACCGCAGGCGTCCACGTTCGAAACAGGCTCCTCTGGCGCGTGCTAGAGAGTTTTCTTGAAGGGTACCGAGCTGAGTCGGAGCTGGACCCAGCCATATTGGCCCAGGGGATTGCTCTTCGCTTAGGACAACACTACGTCTATTGGTTTTGTTCTGGTCGAAGGCGGCCCACAATTGCAGGACTGCCCGCTCTTCGCAGCCGGGTGACGACCCTAGTCGATGAGTTCCTTGTGGGAGACCCGACGGCGGCATTGCGGCGGTTAAGCGTAGGTTTCTTCCGCCTCTGAACGCCCCGCGAGGTCAGACGGGCGATTACAGAGGTGTGATGTCCAGGCCATCGTTCGGATCGAGTTGTTTTCGGCAGGCGTTGCTTTGGCGTGTGATCGGCCGCAAGGCGGCGCTGCGGTTCAATCGGCTGCTGTGATATCCCCCTTCGGGAACTTGACCGGCTATCTTCTCGTGGCGGCCAGGAAGGCGCGGTGAGTCGGGTCGGTGCGGAGCCGGCACGCTCTGTCGGATTTTTCCGAATACGGTCGAGCCCCGACTATCCGTAAAGACGTAGAAAGGGGCAAACGATCGCGGCACCGGAACCTCGGTCACGCGTTGGCAATCGCGTCGGCTAGGCCTAACGGGGATGATCTCCTTGGGTTCCTGTCGTTCCGGCAATAGGCAGCGTGATCTTGTTCGCGCCTACGTGAATAATCCGGGCTCGCCAAGAAGGCGCAAGGGGCTCGACACGCGGATCGAGCCGCGTCAGCTTGGCTGCTCAATGGCTACAGAAGCGGCAGATCGGAAAGCCCGCCGGTGCCCACGGCCGCTGTTAACTGCGCCAGTTGTATGCGTCGTTCGACGACGCTCCGGATTCGCGAGGGGGGAGCAGAGCTTCATAAAGATGGGTTCCCAGGCGGGAGCCAGGGAGGCAGAGAAAAGGGAGGGAAGGCGGCAAAAGAACGGGAAAACTGGCGGGGCGACGGCAGCAGCCAGAGGCATGCTGAAGACAGCTTTCTTGTCCTTTTCGCGCGTTCGGTGCTGCGTTCGAGAAGCGTATTTTCGGTCGCAGGCTGCGGCTTTGGGTAGGCTCGGGAAATGACTTCAAGCGTCACTGAAAAGCTTGGCGAGATGGGCCCCTGCGTCGATACGGGCTCGCGGGTGAAGCGAGTCCTCGTTTTGACCGGCAGCTTTCCCTCGCGCGGGCAGCCGGTGCATGGCGTGTTTGTCAAAGAGCGGGTGCGCTTTGTGGCGCAGCTTCCTGACATCGATGTGCAAGTGGTATCGCCGATCCCCTATTTCCCGCCGATCAGGTGGTTCCCGCGGTGGTATCCGTGGTCCCAGGTTCCCCTGCGTGAGGAAGTAGACGGCCTTCAGGTCCATCGGCGCCGCTACTTCATGCCGCCCGCCTGGGGGGGCTACGTCCAGGCTCGCCTAATGTACCGTGCGACGTGCAAAGCCGCTCAAGAGGTGCGCCAGCGTTTCGAGTTCGATTTGATTGATTCCCATTTCATCTATTCAAGCGGTGTCGTTGCCGTCAGACTGGGCAAGAAACACGGTGTACCAGCGGTGATCACCTGCCGCGGCGAAGACATCGAGCGATTTCCCGATCTGCCGCTGATCGGCCGGCAGATTCGCTGGGCCTTGCGCGAAGCCACCCAGTTGATCGCGGTGAGCCGGAGAATTGCTGATCGCATGGTCCAGCTCGGGGCCGACCCGGACAAGGTGACCGTCATTCCGAACGGTGTGGACCTGGACAAGTTCCAGCCTGTCCCGAAAGAGCAGGCACGCCAACAACTCGGCCTCCCCACCGATCGCCCACTCGTCCTTGCCGTAGGATACCGGCTCGAACTGAAAGGCTTCCACATCCTCGTCGACGCCATCGCGAGTATACGCGAACGTTTCCCGGATGTGCTTGCCGCGATTGTCGGGGGCGAAGCCCGATGGGCCAAGGACTTCCTGCCCGAGATCGAGCGGCGGATCCGCACAAACGGGGTGGAAAACCACGTGATCCTGGCCGGCACTCGACCGCAGCAGGAGTTGCCCAAGTGGTATAGCGCCGCGGATGTGCTTTGCATCCTGTCGTCGCGCGAAGGATCGCCCAACGTGCTGATGGAGGCGCTGGCCTGCGGACTGCCGGCCGTGGCGACGCCTGTTGGCGGAATCCCCGAGGTACTCAAAGACAGGCGACTCGGAATTCTTTTGCCGAAGCGATCGGCCGAAGCAGCGGCCGAAGGTGTCACTGCGGCCTTGTCCCGCCCATGGGATCGGCATCAGATCCGGCAAGCCATGCAGTCCCGAAGCTGGCACGAAACGGCCCGACAAGTGCGCGAGGTATTCGATCGGGCAATGGCCCAGTTCCGGGCGAAACGGCCCTGTCAGGTGTAGGCGACCAGAGCGGGGAGCGCGATGCGCGATGCGGGATGCGGGATGCGGGTTGCGGGGTATGGGATACGGAATGC
>DQVB01000214.1 GCA_015661985.1 Planctomycetota bacterium
ATGCCGGCCGCGGCCGCAGCCCTCGCGGCAGGCCGGCGCGCCGGTTCGGCGATAGCCGTTTCTTGATCGACCAGACCACCCCGCGAACGTCGCGCACCAGATGGATCAGCCTCAGATCAATTCCCCCAACGGCCGCCAAGGCCAAACCGCGCGACCGAAGCTTCGAGGAATCGACCACCACCGACTTGCCGCTGGTCTGCCGGATCGCCTCGAGCAAGGCTCGAGTCCACCTGCCGTAGCGGACCAACCACGCCCCCTGCCCGCCATCGCCACGCCCCAGCCGCATCCACCACAAGCGGGACAGTTCCACGCGACGAAGCAAAGCTTCGTAGGCCTCCAGCCGATCACCGCCAATCCGCTCGGACCACAGCTCCCGCACCCGGCACCAGAACGTGCACCGCTCCACCAGCTGGCCGCAGGCACAATAACCACCGCCCAGCCACCCGTACCGGACCGCGCAGGCAAGCTCGCCCACACTCTCCACGTCCGGATTGGCCCCCAGGATCGTGTCCAGCAGGGTCGACCCGCTTCGGGCCGAGCCGATGATATAGACCAACCGCGGCGTTGGGCCTCCAGCGGTCAACTGGCGATGTCTGTTCATCAGTCCTCAAGCAAAGCACTGCATCACGCACCGGCGCAACCGCCGCATGGCCCGCACGGCGAAAGGTACACGCTGCTGAACCAGCCTGCGGTAGGCAGCCGCATCGAACCGCGGGACACCGGGCGGATAGCGATCCGAATCCACGTGGACGGCCAACAGATCGTACATCGGTCCGCCATCGGCGAGGTGTTCCAGACGCCTCACCAGAAAGCGGTCCGATGCGGAATTCCGCATTTCGGCGTTGCGGAAAAAGTGATACCCCAGCCGCCCAAGCTGGCTTTCCAGCCGCTCCGCCGTTTCCCCCTGACGGGCCAGGGCATCCCGGTTGACCTCCACATAAACGAGCGGGCGGAAACGTTTCAACAAGACTGTTGCACCGGCCAATACCCTCGGCTCCATGCCCTCCACGTCGATCTTGATCAGGTCCAGCCGCTCGGTTCGTCCCGGAAGCCACTGGTCCAAAACGACCACCGCCGGCCCACAGGCCCCCTGTCCGCCGCTCGCTCCCGAATCAGTCGGCACGGCCGTCCGGCCACCGCCGCCGGCCTCCAGAAAGAAGGTCGCCCCGGAATTGGCCCGCCTGGTGACTGGTTCGAATCGACCCGGCCGATCGGCCACTACAGCCCAGTGCGCCTCGATGACCCCGTGCCGGTCGTTGGCCGCCACATTCCGCTTCAAAAGGGCGAACGTCTCCGCCGAGCCCTCGAAGGCATACACCCGCCCGCGCGGCCCCACTCGGTCCCCCATGGGAATGGCAAAGGTGCCGATGTGCGCGCCGGCGTCCAGGACCACGTCGCCCGGCCGCAGAAAGCTGAGCACCATGGCCAACTCGTTCCGCGTGTGAGCTCCGAAGCGTCGCAGATGCTCCGTGACCGTGTCCCCGCGGAACCCCCAGAATGTGCCGATCGGCGTTTCCACCCGACGTACTGCCCGGCCCACAACCCGCTCCTTTCCCGGCCGTAAAACCAGGGAAAAAGGCAAAATTCGGAAGCCTGGATAAGATGAACAGAGGATGACCAAATGAGGAAGATCGGGCGAAATCGTGTCGCGCTCCGCTTGTGGGTTCGGAGAGCCGATCCGCTGCAGCCACGGGCAACCAGTAATCGGGTTTCGGTACGGCAGCCCCGGACCCTGACCTTCGCCCAGCCCCCCGAAGGGGCCGAAGCATATCGAACGCCTCCGTGCGCGCCTAGGGCGAACCTTGCCGCCCTTTTCGGTCTTTCGGTCCGTGTCCCACTGCTCGCGAGCTGCTTCCTTTTGGCTCATGAGTGTTCATGACGGCCACACTCGGAAGGGTGAGGGCGGATCGGTATGCGGCTCTTGGGGGGATGGATCCTTCGAAATCGGCCGGGTTCCGCCCATGTCGTTCTTTCCGCTGGCTACCTTCTGCCTTTCTTCTGCCCCGTTGGAAGTGCAGAGCGGACTTGCAGGTGCCGTCCGGGGGTTGCTTGCAGCATCGCCACGTGCCACCTAGAATCACGGCAGCGTTTTTGGCGGGCTGGGCGCGGCCCGTGCGGCCGGGCAATGGATCTTGGGACCTGGAGCGGTTGGGGGGAGCGATGAGCGAGGCGGCCACCGAGGCTTCGCTGGAGATCGGCCCTTTTCCTTCTCAGTGGCGGCGGCGGCATCTGTTGGGGCTGGAGGAGCTGTCGGCCGACGAGATCTGTTTGGTGCTGGACAAAGCCCAGCAGTTCCGCCGTCGGATCGACGCAGGCCAGGCGAAGCTCCCCTTGTTGACCGGCAAGACGTGTGTGAATTTGTTTTTCGAGAATTCCACGCGCACGCGCACCAGTTTCGCTTTGGCCGCCCGACGTCTGGGCGCCGACATGGTCGACTTTTCCGCGGCCACGAGCAGTTTGTCCAAGGGTGAGACGGTCATCGACACGGCCAAGAACATCGAAGCGATGGGGGTGGACGTTGTCGTGGTGCGGCACCGCACGCCGGGAACGCCGCACCTGCTGGCCCAGAACCTCGATTGTTCGGTGGTCAACGCCGGCGACGGCCCTCACGAACACCCTACCCAGGGGTTGCTGGACATCTTGACCATCCGCCAGCGGCTGGGGCGAATCGAGGGCCTGACGGTGGCCCTGATCGGTGACATCGCCCACAGCCGCACGGCCCGTTCGAACATTTGGGGGCTGAAGAAGCTCGGGGCCCACATCATCGTCTGCGGCCCCTCCACGCTGGTCTCGCCCCGCTGGGCCGAACTGGGCGTGGAGTACTCGTACAGCTTGGACGATATCCTGCCTCGGGTGGACGTGCTGAATCTGCTGCGCATCCAGTTCGAGCGGCAGTTCACTCGGCCCTTCCCATCGGTGCGCGAGTATGCGTTGTTGTACACGATGGACCGCAAGCGGTTGGCCCGGGCCAAGCCGGACATCTTGATCCTTGCCCCGGGACCGATCAACCGCGGCGTGGAGGTGACCCCTGAGGTGGCCGACGGGCCTCATTCAGCCATCTTGGACCAGGTGACCAACGGGGTGGCCGTGCGCATGGCCGTGCTGTGGCTCGTCACCGGCGCAGGGGACGCGGGCTCGTGAGCTGCCCGGCCGTAGGGCGGGGGCCGGCAGCCGGCCATCGCCCCTTGCTTTCTGACGGGAGGATGCCGCTGTGATGTCGAGGATTCTGATCCAGAA
>DQVB01000479.1 GCA_015661985.1 Planctomycetota bacterium
CCCCAGTCAGTAGTAGTCATCCACCTCAGACAGGATCGGCTGGTTGTCCGGATGACGCGTTTCGTTGGCGCTGAACACGCGGATGGCCGGCCGGTCGCGGAAGACGCACTTGTTTTCGCATATCCCGCAGCCGATGCACCGCTCGGGATCCACCCGCGGCTGGCCGATCACCTTCCGGTTGCCCTCGTGGTCCACCACCTCCACTTCGACCGTGTAGATCGCCTTGTCAGGCACCGGACAGTGCTCTTCGCACACGATGCATTCGCGCCCGTAGGCGTAGGGAAGGCAGCGGGTCTTGTCGAAGGCGGCCAACCCGATCTTGGTGGCCTGTTTGGCTTCAACACTGAGCAGCTCGATGGCCTGGCTGGGACAGACTTGGCCGCACAGGTTGCACTCGTAGTCGCAGTAGCCGATCTGCGGCACCAGTCGAGGCGTCCACAGGCCCTCCAGCCCCGCTTCGCCAACGGCTGGCTGCAGCGCCCCCGTAGGACAGATTCTCATGCATAATCCACACCCGGTGCAGCGCTGGAGGAACTCCCGCTCCGGACGGGCTCCCGGTGGTCGGATGAGGCGCGGGTGAAACGTGTTGCCCCGTGCCTGGGGTGTGGCCCGCATGAGCCCCAGCCACGCCAGGCCACCCAGCGCAGAGCCCAACATCGCTCGCCGCGTGAGCCCCACCGGTTGAACTGCCGGCTGCCGGCGCCAAGGCCAAGCCCACTCGAACCGAAGCGCCCCTTGGTTGCAGACGGGCGTGCAGTTCAGACAGCCCATGCATTCCGAAGGCCGCCACCCGGTAGCCGACTCCTCGGCTGCCGCACCGTGACATCGCATGCCGCACAGTTCGCACTGGTTACACGCCTCGTGGTCGGTGGCCCGGCGCAAGAACGGCCGTTTGGCCAACAGGCCTAACAGCGCGCCCAGCGGACACAGATACCGGCACCAGAAACGCCGCCGATAGCCGTTCAACAGCAGAATGGTCACGAAGAAGACGGCTATCAAGCCGCCGCCCACAAACGCTTGGCCAGGCACGACGAAGAGATGGTCTCGAGTGAACTCGTAAATCGGCTCGGTCACCTTTGTGGCCCGCACAGGCCCAATCCCCGGATCAGCCTGATAGACGGCCGTCGAACCTTCCTCCACAGCCCATTGGAGGGCCGGCCCCAGTGTGACGGCCGTCGTGCGGTAGAGAAGCACCAACGGATCGAACAGCGTGCCCCAGTGGCCACCAAAGAGGGCCATCACCAGCAAGCCTGCCAACAGGTAGTACTTCGCCCGCTGGCGAGGCGACCAGGCATTGCGCCTCCTCGTCTTGCCCTGGGCCTTGTCGAACACCCGGCCAGCCAGATCGTGAAGGGTCCCCAGCGGACATGCCCATCCGCAAAAGACGCGGCCCAGCACGATGGTGACCGCCACCATCACCAGCGCCCAGAGGGCGGCCAACGGCACGGCATGGGCAGCCAGCCAAGTGGCCAGCAAGATCAACGGATCGATGAGAAAAAACGCCTGGATCCAACCGCTGGGCGCAACCCCCGGCTGCGGCCGCGCCAGGGCCACCAGCCCGAAGAAAGCCAAGAGGACCACGATCTGCACGGCCCGGCGCAGCCGAATCCCGCGGGCCACCCTCCGGCGCTTCTTCATCAACGATCGATCTCCTTCGCCTGCGGCCGCCTATTCAGGCCCCATTCAGTCTGCAAGTGCGGCCAGCGACACCCGTTCCCCTCCCGGGCTGTCTGCGGCCGCCGCTGGCCCACACGGCCTCGCCAACCGCCGAGCCCCACCGAAGCGGCCACATTCCCCGTGCTCTACGAAAGGCCTCTCCGCGCGCATCGAAATCGGCGGTGGCCCCTCCGGAAGCCAGGCCCGCCGGCGGCCATGGATCCGCTCTGTCTCGGGGGAACTTCAGGAAACGGCGATCTCTTTGGGCCCCAGCGACCTGTAATCCATGGTTCCCAGGCCCGCCTGATCGCCTTTGACGATCGATCCGATCTGCTCCGGCTTGCGACCCATCAACTCGGCGCCGAAGGCGTCCAGGGCCACCGGGTCGACGCCCGCGGCCACTGTCGTCTTCAGCAGCACGTCTTCCGGGTTGCCGCCCTTGGGGCCATGGTCGTTGAGCACACGGACGCAATCCAACACAGATAGGGCGGTCCGCGGCTTCATGAAGCGTGTCAAGTCAGTCAGACACTCGGGGATCGCTTGGTGGAAGACCCGGCGGTTCTCCATGACCCCCATGTAGTTCTTCATGCACATGGTCAGGCCAGCCAAGCGGTGGTGCTTGGCCACCGGGACGTTGATCAGGACATCGCAATCCAGGACTTCCGGGTACAGGGGCACACTCTTCACCCGCTGGCCGCCGATGTTCGTCATCCGGAACCGCCTGCGGTCCAGGTAGACCACTTTCGCTCCCAATGGCTGTACGGCCGCGGCAATGCCGCTGGACCCATAACTCTTTTGCGCGATATCGCAAGGGTTGTCGCCCACCTTGACGGTCTTCGCGCCGGCCTCAAAGCAAAGGCGGACCAGTGTGGCTACCACAGCGGGGTTCGTGTTGGCCGCCAGCTCAGGGGTTCGATCCCAGGCCATGTTGGGCTTGATCCATACCACATCGCCCCGGCGGACAAACCGCCCCAAGCCACCCAACCCTTCGATCGCCTTTTCCGTCAGCCGGGTGGCCACCTGATCCACTCGGCTCCCGGAAAGCTGGCCGGAGCCAGCCCAACGGGCGATGGTCATGGCCGGCCTTTTGACCGGGACCAGCGCCCATAGAGGTTCGACCGCCAAGGCCGAAGCGCCGAGAACGGCGGAATGGGCGAGGAATTGACGTCGTGACTGCTTGCTCATAGGGAAACCTCCTAGCGAATCGAGGCAGGTATATCCGGCCGGACATGGGGAGCCAAGCAGGCTTAGAGCCCCCACTTCCAGCCTGGCGGGTTCATCATGGCTGGTCCGCGCCCGCCCTGAGATCAACCCAGAGCCGTCGGCCACCCCCAGTCGGGAAATTATCATACTTGGCAACGCGGGATGCCGCAAGGCGCCGAGCGAGGGCCCTGCGATTCAGACGTAAACGCCGGACACGACAAACCCACGGGCCCCGTAGCCGGGCTTCGCTCGTTCTTTCCCGTTCCCGGCTCGGAGAGCCAGGCTACTTCGATATGCTCGCTGCCGTGGAGTCTCGCAAGCCACAGCCTTTCCGGCGGCCTGTTACGCGCCGCCGCTACGCCCGACTCGACGGGGAAGGCCGGCCCCTACGGGTGTGGACGGCGCGTATCACCTGGCCGGGTTGGCCATCGTTGAAATCTCGTCAGGCGGCGCGGTTGGCCCACAAGACGCGGCCCTGCGGCGAAAGGATCAACACCGGGTGCGGGATCTCGTCGATTGCCCTCTCCAAGAGGTCCCCAGACCGCTGGGACGACCGCCCCACCCCTGGATACCCGCCTTTCTCGCCGTGCGCGTGACGCCCTTCTGCCGGGACGCGGTTCTCCAACATCTCCCGGGCGGCCCGTAACTGTTGGGTCAGCCAGTCGACACGGTGCGCCAAGGCCGCGATCTCGTCCGCGGCGGGCCCAAGAGGAGACGTACCCCGCTCGCCGCCAAACTCGGGCCCCCCTCGGACCATCTGCCGCTCAATCGCCTCAGGCGAGTCGTCACAGCCCTATGGAACGTGCAAATCGCATCGGCCCAAAAGGCTGCCACCACTGCGGCCACAACCAACCCCGCAACCACGGCTGTCCCGGCGCCTTCGCCGAAGGCTTGCACCGACCATGCGGTCAGCGCCCGCAGCTGGCTTGACGCGCCACCCGCCCCCCATGAGCCCAAAGCAACGGTGGCCATCAACCAGAAGGCCAGACCCAGCGCGCCCAGAGCCAAAGCGAACCTGATGGTGACACTTCTCATCGAGCCAATCCCTCCCCTCCACCATATAGTGGGACAGGATTCTGGGCGATGAGCAGCAAAAAAAGTGCCCCGGGGCGGCCTGGAGACCTGCCGGTGATGGGGGACAGGCCGAACGGATCGATCAGGACGCCCGGAGCGCCCCGCTGCACAATCCATTGGCCGCCTCCGTCCTGGAACGAACCGGCCGGAGAGAGGGGTGCCGATCGCCTACGGATTTTCCAGCGCATCGAACAGCTGGGTCACAAAACGGCCGACTTCTTCGAGCACCTGGTGGCGAGGCCTGTTGGCCGCCTCGGCCATGCGGCGCACGATGGCCGACCCGACGATCAGCCCATCGGCCACGGGGGCCAACATGCGCACATGTTCGGGCCGGCTGACCCCGAAACCCACACAGATAGGCAGATCGGTCTGCCCGCGAAGCCAGCCGACGTTGTCCACCACCTGCTGGGGCAATCGGTCGCGCTCGCCTGTGATGCCCGTCACAGACACGTAGTAGATGAACCCGGTCGTTTGCGCGGCGATGCGTTGAGCCCGCGAGCGTGGCGTGGTCGGCGTGACCAACTGGATGAGACTGAAGTCGTGCCGGCGGCAGATCTCAGCCAGCGGCCCGGCTTCTTCGATCAACAGGTCCGGGACGATCGCTCCGGCTGCCCCGGCGGCTTTGGCTTCGGTCACAAAACGTTCCAATCCCCGCCGGTACACGATCGAATAGCTGACCATGGTGACCATCGGGGCGGTGAGCTCGCCAGTAAGCCTGCCGAGCATCTCCAGGATGTCTTGCAACTTGATCCCCTGGTCCAAGGCCCTCGTGTACGACGCCTGGATCACCGGTCCGTCGGCGATCGGGTCACTGTAGGGGATCCCCACTTCGCACAGATGGCATCCGCGGGCCACCAGTTGGCGGAGAACCTGGGCGGTAAACTCCAAATCGGGATCACCGGCGGTGACAAAGGGCATCAAAGCTTTGCGGCCGGTTTGGCGGAGTTCGGCAAATAACGTGTCGATGGCGGACATGGGCAAACTGTGGCGGAAGGCGAGCAAAGGGGCAAAACGTCCAACGCTCAAATCGATTCTCCACGGAGCCGCGCCACTTCGGCGGCGTCCTTGTCGCCGCGGCCCGACAGGCAGACCACGATGGCCTCCTCGGGGTTGCCGTCGCGGGCCAGCTCGATGGCGATGGCCACCGCATGAGCGCTTTCCAGGGCCGGGATGATGCCCTCGGTGCGCGCCAAGGTGTCGAAGGCGGCCAACGCCTGGCCGTCCGTGGCGCAGGTGTACTCGACGCGCCCTGTCTGTTTCCAGTAGCTGTGTTCGGGCCCCACGCCCGGATAATCGAGCCCGGCGGAGACCGAATGGACCGGGCACGTTTGGCCGTCCTCGTCCTGCATGACGTAGCTGAAACTGCCGTGCAACACGCCGGGTCGCCCGAAGGCCAGCGGCGCGGCGTGATCCCCGATCGCCTGGGAACGCCCCCCCGCCTCCACGCCCACCAGCCGCACCTCCTTGTCCTCGATGAACGGATAGAACATCCCCGCCGCGTTGCTCCCCCCACCCACGCAGGCGACGACCGTGTCGGGAAGGCGGCCCAACTGTTCCAGACACTGGCCCCGCGTCTCCCGGCCGATCACCGACTGGAAATCCCGCACGATCCGCGGGAACGGACTAGGGCCGACCACCGAACCGAGGATGTAATGGGTCGATTCGACTGAAGCCATCCAATCGCGCAAGGCTTCGTTGATGGCGTCCCGGAGGGTCCTGGCCCCACTGGAAACCGGCCGCACCTCGGCCCCCAGGAGTTTCATGCTGAACACGTTGGGCCGCTGCCGCCGGATGTCCTCTTCGCCCATGTAGATCACGCAGTCCAGACCGAAGCGGGCACAGGCTGTGGCGGTGGCCACCCCGTGCTGCCCCGCGCCCGTCTCGGCGATCACCCGCCGCTTGCCCATGCGCAGGGCCAACAGCCCTTGGCCCAACGTGTTGTTGATCTTGTGGGCGCCGGTGTGGTTCAGGTCTTCGCGTTTCAGCAGGATTCGGGATCCCCCACACTCGGCGCTTAGCCGCTCCGCGCAATACAGGGGCGAGGGCCGTCCCACGTAATGACGCAACAGCCGTTCCAATTCGCCATGAAAACCCGGGTCCGCCCGAGCCTTCTCGTACTCCTCGGCCAATTGGTCCAAGGCTTGCGTCAAGGTTTCCGGAACGTATCGCCCTCCAAACGGTCCAAAACGTCCCGCCGCGTCGGGTAACTGACTCAAAGCACGCATGGGCTGCGCAACCACTTGGGCAACAAGTTGTATGGACGGAAGGAGGTCATTGTGGGACAGGGCTCCCCCCGGGTCAACCCGTCCGGTCCGCAGTCACCGATGAACTATAATTTTTAGGGGTGCGTCCAATGTGTCCAGTCAATTTCTTGCAGAGAATAGCTCCTGATGCCAGGGATCGGACCGGATTTCGACCGCCGCCTCTACGAGATGCTGCACCAACTGGCCGGCGCCACCACCGAAGGCGCGGACGGGGAGCGCCGAAGGGGCCGCCGACCCTTCGCAGCCGTCCAGCGCATCGCGCCGCGGCCAGCGCATCCCCACGGCCGGCCAGTTCTTCGAAGTCTGCTGCCGCGACTTGAGTACGTCCGGGTTCTCTTTCCTGCTGCCCCGAATGCCGGATTTCACCTCGCTGGTGGCCGAGCTGCCGGCCGGGGAGCAAGTGATCTACGTGACCGCCGAAGTGCTCCATTGCCTCAGCGTCCGCCTCTACCGGTCGGGATCGGTCGTGCCGGTCAGCGGAGAAGGCCCGGCCCAGGGCCGGGCACCGAAGTCGATGGTGCTGGTGGGGTGCCAGTTCACCGGCCGGTTGGCCAAATTGCCCGACGATTGACCAGCCCCAGACCTCCCACTGGCTGATCGCCAGGCAGGCGGCGGCGCGTACGAGGCGTTTTCCTGCCCCGGGCGGAGAGCGTAAAATGGACGGGCTGGCGGC
>DQVB01000300.1 GCA_015661985.1 Planctomycetota bacterium
CAGCGCGGGCGCCGGCGCGCCTGGGGCGGGCGCCGGCCCATCCGTGCCGGGTGACCGTGCCATGCCGGAGCAGCAGGACCGGGCCACCGGTCCGGCCGATCACGACACGCTCATCCTTTCGGCGTCGGTGGTCACCATGGCCCATGTGGACGGCCGACTGGAGGGCATCCGCTTTGTGGCCGTGCCGCAGCGGGCCGTGGTCACGCCTGCGGTGCGAGACGAGCTGCATCGGCGCCAGGTGACGTTGGTTTACCGCGACGAACCGAAGGCCAAGGGGACGCCCCCGGTCCGCCTGGTGGTCGGCGTGCTCGGTTCACGGTTCGATCCCCGGGGACTGCTGGCCGCCTTGGAGGGTGAACCCGTGCAGGTCGAGCTGGAGCGATACGACTGCCTGGTCGCCGCCACGGACGCACTGGCCGCTGCGCTGGCCCAGCCGAACACGCTCGGTGTGTTGGTGACCACGCACCCGGCCGCGGCCTTGTGCTTGGCCAACCGCCACCGCGGCGTGCGAGCCGTGTGGGGAGTTGAGCCGTCGCGGTTGGACGAATGCCTCGGTGACGTGGGCGCCAACCTGTTGGTGGTCCACCCCGGCATGAGCGGGCCCTTTCTGCTCCGGCGGATGGTGACGCAATTCTGTCGGCGCGGACCGGCCCATTGCCCGCCCGCACTGGAGGAGCGTTTGGGATCGTAGCATCATCCCCTCCCCCTTGCCGGGGGGGACTTGTGGGGTGGGACAAGCCGCCGCAGGCGGCGCTGGCCCACCGTTTGTGTGTTCAGTTTGTGTGTTGAGTTTATGTACCCGCAGCGACCGGGCGGAGCGAATGACATTGTGGTGGGCCTGCGGCCGATCGAGCCGTGGCCTTGTCCCACCCTACAGGTGTCGATCGCCGGGGAACCGAGGAAACGTTGACATGCGGATTATGGAAGTCATCGGGACGGTGACGCTCAATCGCTGCCATCCCAGCCTGGAGGGGGCCTGTCTCAAGCTGGCCGTGCCCCTGTCGCTGGCTGACCTGGCCGGCCAGACGGACCGGCCGGGGGCCGAGGAAGTGACGGTATTGGACCAGTTGGGGGCAGGGATGGGCAGTTGTATTGCGGTCAGCGAGGGGCGCGAGGCGGCCATGCCCTTTTACCCTGAGATGAAACCCATCGACGCGTACAACGCAGCCATCCTGGACCGGATCGACCTGGAGATGCCTGCCGAAGCAGGGCCCGGTTCGGCAGGCCTTTCCGCACCAGTGTAACGAGCCAAGGAGCCATGCCATGGCCGAGCTGTTCAAGATCAAACAGCAGATCTGTGAAATCGGTGACCGGCTGTACAAGAAAGGTTTCGCCGCGGCCAACGACGGCAATATCTCGTACCGCATCAGCGAAAAGGAGGTGGTCTGTACCCCCACGCTGACCTGCAAGGGGTTCATGAAGCCCGACGACTTGTGCATCGTCGACATGGACGGCAACCAACTGGACGGGCGGCGCAAGCGAACCAGCGAAGTCATGCTCCACCTGGCCATCATGAAAGCACGCCCTGACATACGGGCGGTGGTCCACTGCCACCCACCCCACGCCACCGCTTTCGGGATCGCCCGCGAACCGGTCCCCCAATGCGTTCTGCCGGAGGTTGAGGTCTTTCTGGGCGATGTGCCCATCGCGCGGTACGAGGTGCCGGGCAGCGAGGCCTTCGCGAAGACGGTCCTCCCCTTCGTCGACAAGACGAAGGTGGTGATCCTGGCCAACCACGGCACGGTCAGCTACGACGCGGAGCTGGAAAAGGCCTACTGGTGGACCGAGATCCTGGATGCCTATTGCCGCATGCTCATGCTTGCTCGCAGCTTGGGACACATCCACTATTTCACTGAACCCGAGGCGCGGGCGCTGTTGGAACTGAAAGAGAAATGGGGATACCGCGATCCCCGATCCGAACTGCAGAACTGCGATATCTGCAGCAACGACGTCTTCCGCGACAGCTGGAAAGAAGCCGACGTGGCGCCCAAGGCGTTCCAGCCGCCCCGGTTCTGCAGCCGCTCCAACAACCCGCCGGAGGGCAATCCGGCGCCGGCCCTCAGCCAGCGTGAGCAGGAGGCCCTCATCCAAGCGGTCACCGACCAGGTGATGGCGGCCCTCCAGTCCGAGACGACTTGAGAGCATATCCAAAATGAAGATGGCGATCTTCGCTCTCACCTCCCGGCACGGCCGGAAGGCCGGCCACGACGTCATTCCCGGATAGAGTCTTACTGCGTCATGACGCGCGCGTGGAGCGCACATCCTTGCAGGACGGATTGCCGATCCGTCCTGCGTTGACTGCGGCCGAGGCCGCATGGTGCTCAATAGGACATCTCTTCCAGTCGCGCATGTCGCGTCGTCGAGCCGTTTCTTCAAGTGACAGAGCGATGGGGCCGGGGGAATCCCGGTTGGAGTGTTGCGCTGGCCCTTTCCTGATCGGAGCACCTTTCATCACAACGTCATTCCCCTGCCCCCATTCCCCTGCCACTCTCTTTGCCCGCAAGTCCCGGTATGCCGCCAGTCGGCAGAGCGGGCCCTTGCCTCAGCGCTGCGCGCTTCACCCCCCAGCTGCCCAGGGGCAGGCCAGGAATTGCGCGGGTCGGATCGCGTCGACCAAGTGCACGCCTTCTTCCTGGAGGAGCCTGTCCACCACAGCGAACACCTCCTTGAAGAACTCTTCGGCCATTTCCCGCCGGACCGGCTCGATGCCGTGAGCCAGCCAGGAGTTGTTTCGTTTATCGAGCAGCCGCCCCAGGGGACCTTTCTTCTCTTGTCGGGCTGGATCGGAGCCCTTGTACCGTGGCGTGAGATACGCCCCCAACGAATCTCCCGCTTCCCGCAGCGCTTCGATGGTGTCGCGCAAGCCCAGATCGACTTTGTTCTCTTCCGCCCGCGTCTGGATGCGCCGCTGCGAGGCCAACTGGGGCGCGTGGCTGGCCAGTACATCGAGAGGCACTTTGCCCGTGGGATTGTCCACCTTTCCGATTTTGAAAACGCTGCGGAACCGGAGCTGGGCAACGTATTCCACCAATCGATAAAGCCTGGCCACAGCGTCATCGCAGCGGCCCTGGCGGAGCCGTCGCTCGGCGTTGGCCAGCAGGTCCACGAGGCGCTGGTGGCGCGGTGGCGAAGACGATTTGCAGTACTTCAAGTGAGTGACCTGAGCGTGTAGCTTTTCCCGATCCCAGCCGGCGCGGCTGAAACAACCGCTCCTGGTTTCCTTCTTCGGATATTCCCGAAGAAGGCTGAAGGCCTCTTTCCACGCGAAGCGGTCCCAAGCGTCATAGGCTTGGGCCAGCACGGCCAGCGACTCGGCGCGCGCCTGCAGCAGTGGATCCGCCAGCTGTCTGGCCAGCGGCTGGGCTTGGGTCCATACGGCCCCGAACTGTCCCTGGTCAAAAAGCCGGCCCAATTCGCCCAACAGCCGGTCGGCCACCATCTGGCCGGTATCGACGGACACAAGCCGATCGGTGCGCAGCGCGCGGCCCGTTTCGTCCTTGGGGCCGGTGGCGTAATGGAGCCGGGGCAGCCGTCGGGCCACGGCCACGGCGACCGCCGCGGCGGACATCGGTTTGGTGCCACTGGTGAAGTCGACTTCCATCTCCGCGTCCGGAAAGCCCTTGCGGAGCTCATCCACCTCTTTCAGGTAACGGCAGACCAACTCGTCCACGTCGTTGGCATCCACGCAAACGCTACGCCGTACCTCGACAAGCCAGCCGGCCTCACCCAGGGCGTCCTCGAACCGCGGCACCGTGGTGTCGATCGTTTCCCGGGAGCACCACTGTACCAGCATTTGCGGGCGCCGGTCGTGGACGCAAAAGGCCAACGCCTCCCACACCGGGTTGTTGGGCCCTCCGGTACCCACCGTCTGGAACAAGATCCGCTTGATCTTCTCATCACTCATCGTTCTGGTCCTGGGAGACCTTCGGGTTGGCGCCCTTCTACACGATCCAATACTCCGCTGCCGCCTGACGCGGCTGTGGACCGAGCACCCGGGCCTGCTGCAGACAATACGAACAAAGGCGGTAGACGCGGACGTCGTCCGCGGCAGGGTCGACCACCTGCTGGACGCGCCGCCACGTTTCCTCCAGCTGACGCTCGGACAGCCAACCTTCGAAGACGGATCCCTGGACGCGGTCGGCCACATCCTCCAGCGTCCGGGCGATTCGCGCCCGGCGGCGGTCGTCCGGCGAATCGTAGGCGAACACGCATAGCATGGACTGGCTCATGGGGCCTCTCCGGTTGGGTCTAACTCAGCTGCATCGAAAGAAGCGGGCTGTGGGGAGCCACGTGCATCGTCCCCCGCCGCCAGGGTCCGGGCCAAGTGCTCACACCGCCGCCGGATGACATCGCGCAAACGGCGCTCGCCCCCATCCCACGGATCGCGTCCCACCGCTTGAAGCGCCCGCTCGTAATCGGCGATGAAGGTCTTCCATGCGTCGCGCTGAAGCAGTACGCCGCCGTCCGGGCCGGGGCGGAAGTCACTCTCGCGGAAGCGGCCCAGGTTCACCGAACGGAGCACCATGCGGTCGACAAGCCGATGGCGGAACGGCTCGACCAAGTCCAGGGCCAAGCTGGGCCGGTTGACGCGCACCTCGTGGTAAAAGCCCAGAAACGGGTCGAAGCCCATCCCGTCCAGCGTTGACCAGATTTCGTTGACCAGCAGGACATAACCCAAGCTGAGCAAGGCGTTGATCGGATCACCCGGCGGGCGCGCCTTGCGACCTGTGAACGCCAACGCCGAGCGGTTCAATAGGGGGAAGGCCCTCCAGTAACTGGCCGCAGCGGCCCCTTCGACCCCCCGCAGAGTGGATAACCCGAGGGCTCCGGCGGCTGTCCGGGCCGCCTGACACAGCTTCCTCCGCGCCTCATCCAGCGGCAGCTCAGGATAGTTGTCCGCGTAGCGGCGCAGCAGATCGGCCATGGCGGCGATCTTCTCCTGGACCACCGTGCGGGCCAACTCCAGTCTCCGTTGCGGCTGCCCGGCCAGGGCGTACTGGGCCAGCCGCAGCGCGACGTTGCCCGACTTGGGCGGCGTCAATTGCCCGATCAGCTTCCCCCGGGCCGAAAGGAACGCCGTCTCCACGCCCGCTCGCAGCAAAGCCTTCATGGCCGGCGTGGTCAGTTGCACGCCGCCCACCAGGATGAGGGCTTCCAGGTGCACAAGCTCCCACTCGGCCAACCGCTGGCCGTCCTTCTCCACCACCAGCGTGCGCCCGCGGCGCCGCACCACGGACCCCGGTTCGGTGACGTACGCAAACGGCATCGGCACATCTCCAACAAAAGAGCTGACACCCGCCATCGGGCCCCCATCGCGACCTCTTTCAGGCCCGGTTCTCGCGACGGATCCGTTCACGCCCCCACCGGCCTTGTGCCGGGGAGCCGGGGTTTTCCTGCCACAGGCGGCCTGTGGGACGCCCGCGGGAGGCTGTAGTTGTCAAGGTCGCTGGCCACCGGCGCAGGGCCGGTGGGCCAGAGGTGCTGTTGGTGCTCGCGTTTAGCTGCCCGAACCCGTCCACCACCGGCGCAGGGCCGGTGGGGTCACCCGCAGGGACCCTCGGCCCCTGAACGCTTGCCACGCGACAGACGTATGGGGACAGGGGAATGTCGGCGGGAATATGGTTTTCGATCCTTCCTCATCGACACGCCCTTTCACTCCAATGGCATTGCTCCGTCGCCACTCCCCCTCATCGCCTCTGCTCGCCTATCCCCGCCGGCGTTCAGGGATCCGGGGCACGCAGCCTTCCTGGTACCCGAGGCGTTGCCGCGACCCGGGCGGCACCTTCGTGCCAACGGCGGCCCGACGTCGTTTCGTCGCAAGCCGAAGGCGCGCCAGTCGCTGGATCGGGAGAAACACCAGACTCGCCCGGCC
>DQVB01000674.1 GCA_015661985.1 Planctomycetota bacterium
ACACTAATTCGCCATTCGCCCATTCACGTATTCGCCATTGGATGGATGAGGAGGTGGGCACATGAACAGGGCGTTGATTTTTACCATCGTCGTCCTCATCGTTGCCACACTGGTCATCGGTTTGCTGCTGGCCGACACAAATCGAGGAAAATCTTCGACTGTCGAACGGGAGATGGCGGCCCTGCGCCTGGAGACGGCCCGCCGACTGCAGGTGGTGATTATCGGCTTCCGGGCAGGTCTGGCTGTGGTGGCCCTTTTGACTCTGGGCGGGATTGGCTTCGGCACTGTTCGTTTCATTCTGCGCCGCGCCGACACAATCTATCCCGACAAGGCCGGTCTGTATCCCGTCCGCGAGGGCCGAATTGGGAGCATCCGCTTCTTTCACGATCCAAACCGTGCGCCCATGCCAACTACGCTGTATGGCCCTCAGGGGGTCAGTCACCTGACCGCGCCGGGATTCGAGGCCGATCAGTTGCGGGTCACTGGTCAGGCCCAGGCGGCGCAGGCTTTGCGTGCGGCGTCGTCGGGTGGCGGCATTAACTTGCAGAGCCGCCAGCTCGTGGAGGCCATCATCCCGCCCGAACGGCGGCTGTCGAAACCCATTCCTCCGGTGGAGGTATGGAACATCGAGCCAGCGCACGTGGCACGTTTGCTCGAGGAGGTGGGCGATGAGTAAGTACCCGGGCGAGCAGAACGCGCTCGGAGATCCTCGGTGGGAGGTCGCTGAGGCCGCGCGGCGCATCCGGCAGGCGCTCACCAAAATGGGACTGTGCTACGAGACCAAGGATGGTCACTTGGTCGAAGTATCGTACTCGCGAGTAGGGCTGGTGGGGCACGAATACGGGCTGTTGGAAGTGGACCTGCAACGGCTGCCTCGCAAGGTGACGGTGAACAAGCTGGCCCGCCGTGACACGTTGCATCACCTAACGGCCGTGGTTGGCAAGCCGGTGAAAAAGCTGAACACTACGGGCCTGACCTATTGTGTGGTACTTCGTCCCGAACCGAAGGGACGGCTTCCAAAGCGCGTAGGACTGGACTTGGACACCCGTCCGCCGGGCGAGTACGTGATCCCCATTGGCCAGGGACGCAAGGGCGCGGTGTGGCGCTCCTTACTGGACACCTCGCACATCTTGATCGGAGGGGAATCGCGGTCGGGAAAGTCCACCTGGTTGAACTCTATGCTCGCGGCGTTGCTCAACGTTTACAGTGCGGACGAGGTGCGCCTGGCCATTATAGATCCTAAGGGCGTGGAGTTCACGGCTTACGCTGGCATCCCTCACCTGGCTACGTCCATCGCTGAGGAACCGAAGCAAGCGAGCGAGGTCACCGATTGGCTAATGGGGGAGATGAACCGCCGTCGCCGTCTTTTCGCCGGTTACTTCGCCAAAAACCTGGTGGCTTACAACAACCGCGCGGGAGAGCGTTTGCCGCTGATCGTGACCGTGATTGACGAAGTGACCGACATTGCTTTGCAGTGCGGGCTGCGTAGCCGCTTCTACACCAATCTGATTCGCCTGGCCAGTAAGGCCGGGAGTTTTGGCATTATCCTGGTGCTGGCCACCCAAAATCCCAAAGCAGAGGTGCTTAATACGCTTATAAGGGGCAATCTCAGCACGCGCATTGCCTTTCGCGTAGCCACTCCAACGCATAGTCGGACGATCCTGGGCACAAAAGGTGCGGAGAGATTGCCGCGTGATATACGAGGGCGGATGCTGGCCCGGCTGGACGCCGATCTGCTTGAGTTGCAGGGGTTCCTGGTAAGCGATGCTGAGATTCTGGCGTTGGTGCAGCGGTTGGGTGGGGGAGCGGTCGCCCCGCGACTGGAGCCCATCGAGTGCGACTTGGTAGCCTATGCCGTGGAACATCTGGATGGCGGGTTCAAGATCGGGGAGCTGGCCCGTGCCTTCGCCGACGACGAGCGCACCAGCGCGTGGCGCATTCGCAAGCTGGCCGAACGTTGGGAGCAGGAGGGGTTGCTGACCAAGCCCGCGCACGCTACTGCCCCGCGTAAGGTCACCTCCCGGTTGCTATCCCTGCTGGATAGCCAGGTAACCGCCTCAAAGCAATCGAGTAGCTAGTACTCTGTCAACTATGATTGGGGGTACGCCAGATTTTGTTATTAAGATAGGAGGGGAAAATGGGGCTGGACATTTGGTTTCGCGAAGATATTCTCCACGCACTCAAGGCTGCCGAACAGGCCTCGGCCACCACTGCGGCGGCGATGGAGCACGCCCTGGGTGAAGCCGAGGGATCGGTGGTGGGGGATGCGCGCTACTTGCGGGCGTATCGCGAGGGATACAAGGCCGCGTTGGTCACCGTGGCCATGGCCTTCGGTATCACTCCGTCAGGTAACACCTCTTCGACGGGTCGTCGGTGTGAGCACGCGGACATCGACGAGGAATCGATGGAGTTTGCAGCTTTCGCCTATCGTCGTCTCGAACAGAGTGTCTTCGCATAGTCAATCCCACGCCTCTGCGTTTGGCCAGGTGCTGTTTCTGGAAGGCCTAAGTCACTATGCGAAGAGAGCCTGGCTTTCCTGCCCGTCCAATCTGTGGTATAATCATGCAAACCATTCTTTTGTTACACATCTTC
>DQVB01000317.1 GCA_015661985.1 Planctomycetota bacterium
CGCCTTTCCAACCGCCTCGACAGCTGCGGCCCCACCCGCGGCGCCGGCCTCGGGCAGCGCCCCAGCGGAGCCCCCAGGCCCTTCCTCTCGGGGTTCCGTCGCCGGTTCGGCCGCAGCCACCATCTCGCCCCCGGGCACTTCCGCCTCTTGGCCCTCCTCGCCCACGGCAAACTCCTGATACATCATCTGGTCCGGATACATGGTCGGATCGCCTGCGGCCATTCGGTCGGCCGTGGCTTCCCAGTCCCAACGGACCAACAGGTCCACCCCCGGATTGTCCGCCTTGGCGTAGCAGGAGCACGGCCCGATCAGGAAGGCGACCATCTCAGCCAAAAGGTCCACCGTGATTCCCTTGCCGATGTACGGCGGCATGGCCCGACCACGGCCGTACACGGCAAAGACCATCGGTTGATCGACATAGTCGCCCAAGTCCGGTTCGATGGCCATCAGCTGGCGCATCAGCCACTTTTCGGCCGGATCGGTACGGGACACTTCCAGCATGGCCAATTTGACACCGCCCCCTTGGTCGGGACCGGCCTCCGGCTGTGACCCTGCAGCCTCCTCGCCGGCTACCGGCCCATCCGCCGGTCCCTCAGGGACCAACCCCGGAAACAGCTCGCCCGAAGCAGACTTGTTGATCAGCTCCCGAAGCACCTCCCGCGACTTCTTGTTCACCCCTTCGTCCTTGCCAGGCACGAACAGGAGCACCGCCGCATGGCCTTCATGCAATAGCTGAGCCATTTTCGTGCGGGCTGGTGACTCCACCATGGCCTTCAATTCGCCCTCGTCCAATTGGCCGGCGTACACCTCCGCCAGCCACGGGCTGAGCACGATGTGTCCGGGCTTGGCCTCGTCCGGATGCGCTTCGTAGACCGCCTTGACCGGCTGCGGATACCCTGCCCAGGGATCCTCCTTGCTCAGATCGACCGGCTCCACCACCACATTCGCCGGCGGCTCGCCCCGATACAGCTCCATCACCGCCTCGTTGAATTTGGTCGCCTCCTCGGAAGGCTGGCCCTGGTGGAAACAGAGCACCACGTAGGGAGAAGTGGCCCAGTTGTACATCGCGTACCGGTAAACCGGTGTGGTGCAAGCACTGGCCACGGCCGCCACGGCCAGCCCGCAGAGGACCCCTGCGATCATCCCCACCCGGCGTCTAAACCCATCCTGAACGGTCATCTTGGTCGCCTTTCGTGAAGGTTCCCCCGGCCCCCATATTTATACGTACGGCCAAGACGGAAAGCAAACCGGGGCGCCCCCTTGCCAACGCCCCGAAGCGGAGTGGCCTACGGCAACTCACCCTCCAACGCTTGGCCAAAGCCGACTTCGAGGCTGATCGCTTCGGCCAGCCGGGCCAGGTACTCCCTTCGAGGGATAGCCACGGCGCCCAGTCGGGCCGTGTGGGGCGTGAGCAGCTGGATGTCCAGCAGCGTGTAGCCGCGGCTTCGCAGGTGGGCAACCAGGTAAACCAGGGCAACTTTGGAAGCATCACGGATTCGATAAAACTTCGATTCCGCGGCAAACAGGCCGCCCAAGGCCACCCCGTACAGCCCGCCGGCCAGCTGGCCTTCGTGCCAGACCTCGATACTGTGGGCGTAGCCCAACCGGTGCATCCGCGTGTAGGCACCGATCATGCGGGGAGTGATCCAAGTTTGGCCCACACGGCCGGAGGCCGTAGCACATCCGTGGATTACGCCCTGGAAATCCTGGTCGCAAGTGACCCGGAACTTTCCACTCCGACAAGTGCGCCGGAGCCGTCGAGAGACCCGCAGGCCATCCAGTTCGATGATCCCTCGGGGGTCAGGCGACCACCAAGCCATCGGGCCCTCGTCGTCCTCGCAAAACGGCCACGGAAAGATACCATGCTGGTAGGCATCCAGGAGCCACTCGGGAGACAGGGATCCCCCTAGTGCGACCAATCCGTCCGGATCGGCCAAGTCAGGCGGAGGAAAAAACCTGCGCGGCGGTAGCCCTTCGATGTTTTTCATTCCAGCCGTCGAGCCGATCGAAATCGCGTTCGGCCAGCGATGGGTGGTCCCGTGGGCTGGCCCGCCTCCCATTGTATCAGCTCAGCGCCTGGGGCAGTCACCTGGCGAACCGTCGGGGCACGATGTCGGGCCCCAGCCGACAAAAACTGCGGAAGGTGCGCGGGGCGGGAACCCGTTGAGGTTGCGCAGCGAGCCACCACAACCAGCGCCGCGGCGCCGCGCCGGGGGGGCCATGGCAAGCGAGTTGGCCCCTCAGCGCCGGCAGATCGCTCACAACCCCTCGTTGGGCAAGAACGCGCCTTTGACGAACCAGCCGTCTGATTCGCTGACGATGAACAGGCCAGCCAGCCCCAGATAACGCCTGACGTACTCGTAATCGGGCAACTGGCTGCCGTCCACTTTCGGCTCCCGGTACCCCTTCTTGGGCTCTCCGAGCAGCGTATTGAGCGCTCGAGCCAACATGGTCTCGCTTTGCGGCAGTTTGCCCTGGCGCACCAGTTCGTAGGTCGCCCGGTACTCCTCGGCCGTCCGGGAGAACGTGCGCACGCAGCAATGGGTAGCCCCCAGTTTCTTGAGCGTTTGGTCGACGATCATCCAGTCGACGCTGTCCCGCAGCGCGGCCCGAGGCTCGCTGGGCGTCAAGATTTCGGTCAGGAAATCATAATGCGAAGCGATCATCAGGTGCCCGTAGGCCACGGTGATCGCGGCGTTGGGCAAGAGGGGTTCGCCCTCCTCGAAATCCTCGGGGCTTGGCACCTGCTGTGGGCCCAAAGGTGGCACCTCGACACTGACCGACAAGGTAGGCCGCTCCTCCGGGGGAACCGCCTCCCAGATGATGAAATCGCCGAACTTGCGGCGGCGCATTTCCGGGTCGTCTTTGAGCGTTTTTTCGATGGCCGCTGCCACAGCCGACTCGTCCAGCGCCTCGATGGCAAACAGCAGCCGCTCGCTGGAGGTGGTGATGGGCAGCTTGTAATTGCCGACCACCGTGACCCGTTGACCCAAATGCGCGAACAGCTCGCCGCGCAAGTCGATCCGAGGGCCGTTGGGGTCGTTCTTCATACCATCGAGTACGTCTTCCCACACGCCCTCCTCACCTTCACCAAAGAGTCGGTCGAACAGAGGCCCGAAGTTGTCGAAGACGTTGAGGATATCGCAGTACCCAGTGCCATAGGTGGCCACATCCCGGGGAACCCAGGGCGGCGGAGCGAACTCTTCCTGGTTGGGGAAGACCATCATCTTCATCGAGCCCTCGTAGGGCGGTGGGGCAAAGACGACCGTGCGGTGAAGGAAATCGTATCCGTCCACCGCCACCTCCACGGTCCCGCCGATACCCTGGACGGCGTCGAATCCCGTCTGGTGCAACACATCCAACAAGGACGTGCGGCGATGCCGGACAATCAGTCGTTCTCGCTGGGCTGCCGCCTTGTCGATGGCGGCGAAGTAGCCGAAGGGCTCAACCCACCACCGGATTTGGGGTACCCGGCCGCCGGCATCCTCCATACACCGGCCCATCACCGCTCGGAATGCGGGCCAACCGGCCAGCGCCGGGGGCCCCTCTCCTGCCATCCTCGCCAAGATGTCTTCGATGGCCCGAAGGTCATCCGCGGCGGCCAATAGGTCGTCGCGAAGGAAGTAGGCCACCATGGTCGGCTGGTTGGAGCCTTCCTTGGAGCCGTCTTTGGGAGGCAGAACGAAGACGGTCACCTCTGTTTGCCGGACCGTGCGACTCAGGCGGCGGGCCCCGCGCCGGATCTGCGCCGCGGCGGCTTTGGCCAGGGCCGCCGAGGCTTGCTCCAGATGCCCCGTGACGTCCACCAGCAGCAGCGTCGCCCATTCGGCCTCGTCCAGCTGCACCAGCCCCGCAGCCACCTCGCCGCCCGGCACGCCCTCCATGTCCTCCAGGGTCAATCCCAGCTTCTCGTGGATCTTGGACCACCGGTCCTGGAACTGTCGCCTCAGGTCCTGGGCAAACGGTTCCATGACCGGGTCACGCATCAGGTGGCCCAACTGGGTCTGTTCCCACCGGGCCTCCAGATCCTCAACGCTGGTCACCGACACGAACGCCTTGGTCGTGGCCGGCAGGAGCGATTCGCTCGGAACCACCGCCTCCGCTCCGGGGACCGACGGCCCGACCGCCCAGACCAACAGACCCAGCGCCAATCCTTTGACAAGCCGTGACACAACCCGACTCCTTCCACAAACCCCACGCCGCCGGAAAACCCGCGCACCGACCGCCCCGCCGCGGCCGCCACACCGGACAGGTGCCCAACCAGCCCCCGCTGTCCAAAGCATCGGCAACCCCGTCCGCCCGTCTGCTGCCGATCCGCCCATCTGTTGGAAGTTTAGCCGGTCTGGGCAGGCTTTACCAGAGCGGTCGAGGGCTCGGCGGAGCCGAATCACCGCACCGAAGCCGACCGCTGGACGATCGGCCCCCGGATGGGCATAATTCCCCGGGGGACCACGGTCACAGCCCCTATGTGGCCAGCGCCGCTTCATGGCGGCTTCCGTCGAGAACCCGTTTGGATGAGCCCCGCTGCCGTACGCGGCGGCAGGCAGAACCGCGGCCTCCAGAGCCGGGCTTCGCTGCGGTGAGAAGCGGAATACCGTGCGGCTCGGCGAGCCGCGTCACAAAAGTGGGGGCGTCCGAGGCAACGAGGCGCGCGTCGGGTACGGGAACTCGTCCCACGCCCGGCCGGCGGAGGTGAGAAGAGCATTTCCGGGTCTGCCCTGAGAGCCATCGGCAAGGAGGAGGTTCGGGGTCTGCCCCTGATGATGAGAAGCTTCGAAAGCGAAAGCCTCAGTCACGACGTAATCCACGGGTATATCCCTTTCACCTCGTCGGCAGGGTTGCCTCCAGGAGAGGTGGCGGAGCGGCAAGTTATCGACCACCCCTGGCTGCAGAGGCTCCGCCAGATCCATCAGCTCCAGACGGCGTGGTGGGTATTCCCCACAGCCGAGCACACGCGTTTTCAACACGTCCTGGGGGCAATGCATCTGGCCACCCGAGCGGCGGGCGAGCTCTACGCAACGTTGGTGGAATCATGCCAGGATGTACCGAGTCGTGGGTATATCGAATGTCTGATGAGGCTGGCGGCACTGCTCCATGACGTTGGGCACGGGCCCTTCGGTCATTTCTTCGACCGCCATTTCTTGGCCGAGTACGGGCTGACGCACGAGACGCTGGGCAGCGAGATCATCCGCGGCGAACTGGCCGGGTTGATCCGGGGCGTGCGCCGTTCGCCCAACAACCAGCTGGCCGACGGCGAGACGCTGGATCCCGAGCAGATCACCGTGTTGATCACGCGGCCCCGCCAATCGGACGAGGGGTGCCTGCCCCAATGGCTGCGCTTCCTCAGAAGCCTGTTCAGCGGCCTCTACACGGTGGACAACATGGATTTTGTCCTCCGCGACGCCTACATGACCGGCTACAGCACACGAGCTTATGATCTGGACCGGCTGCTGCACTACAGCTTCTTTTCCCCCCGGGGGTTGACCATTCATGAAAGGGGCCTCTCCGCCCTGGTACGCTTCATCTGCGTGCGGGCCGAACTGTTCCGAGCCGTCTACTTCCACCGGACGGTGCGGGCGATCGATTTGGCCCTCCAGGATCTGTTCGTCGAGAGCAAAGGGTTCCTTTTCCCTGGCAACCCGTTGGATCATCTGGACGAATACCTTCAGCTGACCGACTGGTCACTGTTGGTGCGCGTGGCCGGCTGGCACCGCAGCACCAATCCAGCCCTGCGGCGGCTGGGGCAGCAATGGAAGGAATTCCTGGGGCGGAAGATCCGCTGGAAGATGGCCTGCGAGCGGACGATTTTCTTCGCTCCGGGCGAATCGGAGGAGTCGAGCATCTTCAGCAACCAACAGTTGTTCGAGGCGGCCGTACGAAGCCGCCTGCCGGAGGCCCTGCGTCGGCTGCCGCTTCGTTTCGATCCGGCCCGGCATGTTCACCGGCCGGGGGCCGAGGCGCCGGCCGCCGGGCAGAATTTCCTTTACGACCCGGCTACGGGTCAGGTGCGTAGCCTGGACGCGCGGGAGTTGTTTCGCCAGATCCCGCTGAGCTACCGGATCTGCCGCATCTATGCTGAGGACCACAGACACAACGCTGAGCTGGCCGCCGCCATGGATCAGCTTCTGGGCGCAAGCCGCACGGACGATGCGACCAACATGTGAGCTGGACGAGCCGAACGGACGGCGGGCGCAATCCGCCGGAGCCGCCGGCCCCGGCCGGGACGAAGAGCGTGTCGGCCCGGTTGCCCCTCGACGGCGCACTCCGAGCAACCTTTGCCAACCGGAAAGAGAGTAACGATGGCCATCAACCGCGATCAATACGACAACCCACTGGTCACCCGCTACGCTTCGCCGGAAATGCGACGTTGCTGGAGTCCCCAGCGCAAATTCACCACGTGGCGCCGTCTGTGGGTGGCGTTGGCCGAGGCCCAGGCGGAGCTGGGGCTTCCCATCACTGCGGAACAGCTGGCCGAACTGCGGCAGCACGTGGAGGATATCGATTACGAGGCCGCCAGCAGGCACGAGCGACGCGTGCGTCATGACGTGATGGCCCACGTGCGCACCTACGCGGACGCCTGTCCCCAGGCGGGGGGCATCATCCATTGGGGCGCCACCAGCTGCTTTGTGACGGACAACACGGACCTGTTGCTTTTGCGCGAATCGCTCACGTTGGTCCGCAACCGGCTGGTGGCCGTGATCGACCGATTGGCCGATTTCGCTCGCCGGTACCGGGACCTTGCCTGCCTGGGTTTTACCCACTTCCAACCGGCCCAGCCGACCACGGTGGGCAAACGCGCGTGCCTGTGGGCCTACGACTTGGTCCTGGACCTGGAAGAGATCCAGCAGCGACTGACGAACCTCAAGGCTCGCGGGGCCAAGGGGACCACGGGCACCCAGGCCAGTTATTTGGCTCTGTTCGCGGGGGATCACGACAAGGTGCGGCGACTGGACGAACTGATCTGCCGCAAGATGGGTTTCTCGGAGAGCTACGCCGTCACGGGCCAGACCTACCCGCGCAAGGTGGACGCCCAGGTGCTGGCTGCCCTATCAGGGATCGCCCAGAGCGCGCACAGGATGGCCACCGACCTGCGCCTGTTAGCCCATCGCAAGGAG
>DQVB01000215.1 GCA_015661985.1 Planctomycetota bacterium
GGCTGCGGCCAGCACCTCAACGGCCGCCTTGCGGGCCGATGGATCATTCGACCTGAACGCTCCAACCGCTGCCCACACGGGCCATTCGGGCAGGTGGCGTGTCAGTGCCACCGCCAAGTCGATGCGCGACTGCTCCGTATCCACATGCGCCTGGCCGGCTGCAATGATGGCGCGCATTGCCGTCATCCGTTCCGCTGCCGGCCACCCCCAATGCTCCGCGACCGCTTGGCACCAAGTGCGCAGCGCGGGCGGCTCGCTTGCCGCGTCGCGCCAGAATTGTGGCGACTTCAAACGCGGCGCCACCTCCTGCCGGAAACGCTGCGGCTCCAGACGTTCCCAAACCAGGCAGATCGTAGCCGCCTCCAGCCCTGTCTCGTCCGGACGGCGGCGCCATAACTGGCGGCATGCTTCGCACAGTCGCCCCGCCACCGCGCCGCCGGGCGATCGCCGGCGCAACGCCAAGCTGGCACGCTGCAGCGATTCCAATACGGCCAACCGATACGCCGGATCCGTACCGGCATCCGCACCGAACACATCGGCAGTCTGATTGATCAACAATTCGACTACCGGCTTCGACCCAGTACGGCTAAGCGTGTCCAGCAGCTCGATGCGCGCCCGGCCGCCCAGCGCCGGCGACTGCATCCGAGCAATCAACTGGCGCTGGCGTTCCATATCCAGCGGAACGCCACGCAACGCCCGCGCCGCCACTGCCTGGACATGCTCATCGCCGTCGCGCAGGATGCTGTCTACCAACACATCAATCGGCACCGCCGCCCGGTGGCTGGCCACCAGTTCCACGCACCAAACGCGAACCTTCGAGGGCGAGCTGGCCCGGTCACGTAGCAGTCCGGCCAGCGTCATTGCCACCTGGTCCAAGTGGCGCCGCAAAACCGCATCAACTGCATACGCTTTCGTGCCGGTTTCCAACACGGCTCGCAACCGGTCGGCAAATCGCCGGTCGGCAGCCAGAAGCGCCAGTGCCGACCGCTGATGTCGCTGCGGGAGGCGGGTCAGTTCGGCCAGTCGCACCGCAGCAGCGGATGGATCACGCCCAGCGTCCGCCAGCCACTGATCACACCGCTGGACCAGATTGCCTTCGGACCACCAGCCGCCGCCAGCGCGGCTCGCCGAGACTGAAGCCAGCGTCAGGCCGACCACAAGCATCGTTCTACCGCATCGCATACCAGACTCCGAAAGCGAAGAATCCTACCGCGCTGCCCAAGGCGGTCCAGCACCACCATGCCGATCGCGGCGGCTCCAAGCGCACGAGCGTTCCGGCCAACAGCAACAGGAGCAAGGCGATCGTCAGCGGCAAGTTCCGCACTCGGCTGCGGTCAGTGCGCTGACCCTGCTGCGGTAGGTCGATGGCGTCGCTCAGCGTTTTCACCTTGTTTCCGAACCGGTTGGCTAGTGCCGCCAGGGTCTGCTCGTTCGGTTCGTTTCCGACGCGCTCCGCGTTGTAGAGGGGCGGATTCAGCACACCCAGGACATCGCCCAATGTCCGCACCGCGCCGCCGGGCAGCGTTTGTTGCACAGAGAACTCGAAAATCCGGTCGCTTCCCGTGCAACGAAAACGGCCCCCGTAGCTGGTCGGTGAGCTTCGGAACAGGGGAATAATCTCGTCCGGGACCGAAGCCGCGCCGCGTGGGCCAGGGACCAAATGGATCAACGCGTCCTTGCCGATCTGGCCGCACAAGGTCACCACGACCTCCTCCGCCTGGAAGGCGTCGTGCTCCAGCGAGATGGCCACACCGGTTTGCTGCGTGCGTCGGCGGCAGAAGAACAATGGATCGGCGAGCAGCAGATCGCGCACCGGGCTTTCCAGCAGTCCGCGTGACCACGGCCCTTCCACGTCGATCGTCAGCGCGGCCACGCGGCCCCCGGTTGCCCCGCCCACGTAGTGCCACACGTACACCGGTTGATTCCCGCCGGCTTGTCCCGACCGGGGATCGCACACCGCCAGGCTCCGGCACGCAGCGGGCGTCAAGGCCGTGATCCGGTTGTAATCCCAAACCATGGCATCGAGCAGGCGGCGCGCCATGCCGTGTTCGGGCACCACCAGCTTCGATTCCAGGTCCGGCGGGAAGATCACGTCGGCCGGATCGCGCTGGAAGTCCAGCCGGGCGTTCTCTTCGCGCACCTCTTTGTCCGTCAGCTCGAAGGCGGGTGGGTTTCTGCCGGCGTACTGCTCGCATCGCCCACCACCCGCGGCGGCGACCGCCTTCATCAACGTCCGGGCCCGGTCGCTCGGCACATCGCCGATCAGGACCGTGTGTACGCGGCAGCCCACCTGTTTGAGGTGGCGTGCGCGGTCCTCCAGTTCAGCTTGTTCCTCCGCTTCGCCATCGGAGATGATCACCAAGTGGGCGGCCAGCCGTTCGAAGCCCGGCCGCCTGCGGGCCAGCTCCAACGCCTTGCGGGCCTCGTCCAATGCCGGCCCGATTCTCGTACCGCCCGCCGCATTCAGCCCATTGACCTTTTGGATCATGGCCTGAACCGATCCGGGCGTGATCACCTGGGGCTGCGCCACCACAAAGGCGCCGGCGTCGAAGCCGATCACCGACGCGGCCATGCCCGGCCGCAGCCGCTCCAGCGTCAAGATGCCCACCTCCTTGGCCATCTGCAGCGGCTGGCCTTCCATGCTGCCGGAGATGTCCACCAGCAGGATGAACATACCGACCGCCTTGTCGTTGCCGGGATGCTCCTCAGCTGAGCGCACCGGCAGCAGCCGCTGTTCCAGCGCAGAGTTCCGATATGCGCCGCCATCGAATGCTTGGTCGCCCCCGTACACCACCAGCCCGCCGCCGCGACGCACGTAGCGCTCCAGTCGTTCAACCGCCCGTTCCGGAACGGCACTGGCCGGAACGTTCACCAGGGCAACGACGTCGTAGTCGTCCAGATCGATCCCGCCGTCAGCCAATACCTCCGGGCCGTGCACCTCCGGGGCAACATGGGCGACCACCAGCGCTTCTTGTACGTGGCGCGAGACGCCCGGCCGGCCTTCCAGGAACAGCACGTGCGTTTTCCCGACCACGTTCAGCGCAGCCAAACGCTCGTTGTTGTCGACAATCTCGTCGGCCGCCGGATCGTTCGGCCGCACGCGCAAACAGACGACGTGCCTTCCGGGGGCGACCGCCGGCAGCGATAGGTTCTTGACCGCCGTGCCTTGCGGCAGCGTTTCAGATTCCGCCTTGACTGTCCGGCCGTCCACGACGAATTCGATGCGGGCCTCAGTCGGCGGGCCCGAGTTCTCAATAACCGCCCGGATGGGCACGATCGCGCCTTGGCGCACTGTGGTGGGCATCAGCAGCGAAGTGACCGACACGTCGCGCGGGCTGGCACAGTCCAGTCGCACCACCTCCAGATCGAATCCTTCGTGTTTCAGATACTCCGATTCGCGCATCGCGCGATGCCTGTCGAAATGGCCATCGCTCAGCAGTACGATCGTGCCGCATGATCTTTTTTCCAGCGTGGTTCGCGCAGCCTTGAGTCCTTCGTGGATGCGCGAGTGGAGCTTCCCGGTGGCCGGGCCACCGGAATCGACCGTAGGCCGAACGGACGGTGCGGTGGGATAAGGGACGCGGCGGGCCACGCCGTCGGCGCATGCCAGCACGCCGTATCGGTCTGAGTGCGTCAAGCGCGAGCGGTTCTGGCGAGCGATGAACTGCTCGATCCGGCGCGGCGGGGTCGTCACGCTAGCTGACCGATCGACCACATACAGCACGGATCGGCGATCCGGGACGGAACGCACCACGGCAGGGCCAGCTAGCGCGGCCAGCAGCGTGGCCAGCAGCAAAAGGCGCAACGACCAGGTCCAGCACGCCTGCGACGGGCGCGCGCCGGGCGTGCCGGCCGCAGCGCACAGGCGTCGTA
>DQVB01000187.1 GCA_015661985.1 Planctomycetota bacterium
CGCAACCCATCGTCCGTGGGGCGATGTGACGACCACGGCGCCTTGTTTTTGGCCTGATCTTGCCGAGCGAACCACGCGCGCATAAGCTGCCCCCCCATCTTCGGCGTCCCTCGGCCGCCTTTGGCCCTGTCCCAACCGACCAATCATCCTTTTTCCGACAGACACTAGCTTACGCAGTTTCAACACTAAGATTGCACTCGTGTGAAGTAGGCCTCTGCACTTTCTGGAAAATGTTCGATTCACACGGCTTGCTGGGTAAGCCGTCGGGGCAGCCGGAGGATTTTTCGGGCCAGCCACCAGCAGCGGGTGATCGTCAATAATTCAGTCTCGATCATGGCTCGTCGCAACGCTTTACGGCGGTCCGCATGAGAAGGCCTTCGATTCGGGTCGTCCCATGGAGACTCGCGCCGATCGCAGATCTCCTGCTTCGGTTTGTTCCACGCCCAAAGTTCCACCAGCGTATGCATCCAGCCTACTGTCCGCACATCTCGATCGCATTTTCTCGGAATTTCTCGTCCGGTGACGGAGTCAGTGGCCATAAGTGGCCGCGGGGATGTTGAGAAGGCGCAGGATGCGGCGGTGGACGGGGGATGGCTCCGTCACGAAAACCGTGGCACGGCGGCCGGGGGGATGGAGTTCGTGATGCTGGATCGGCTCAAACAGGTCGATTAGCCAGTGGGCCGGGGGACGGCGGCAGGCCCGGCCCTCGGGATAGATGGGTAACGCTTGCACCCCTTCCCGTTCCATCGCCTTGCGTAACTCCCGTTCCAGCAAGGCCTCGGCCAACAGGGCAAAGAAGTAGAGACCCAACAGGACCTCGATCCGGCCCACATCCTTCAGCCAGACCGGGGCCACCTCGAAGTCGGTCTTCGGCTGGGTGAAACGCCTCTCAGTGAGCGGCTGACGCTTGTAGGCATGTAACAGCTCCAACTCCGACAGGGTCCGGTCGTTGGTCGCCAGGGGGAAGAGGGTGTGGAGCCCGTGGTCAAGGAGGACGTCGCGGAAGTGCTGCGTCGCCGGTTCTTCAAGCCCGAGTCGATTCGTGACCGCGAGGCGTTTCGCCAACACGTGATCGCGGCACTGAAGGGAATCCAGGCGATCGACGAGCAGACGGCCAAGTCGGGATCTGCCGCCGAAGAACTCTTCCTGAAGAGCTATCCGTTCCATCCCGATCTGACGGAGGTGCTCTACGCCAAGTGGACGCAGATGCACGGCTTTCAGCGGACCAGGGGAGTGCTGAGGACTTTCACCCTGGCGCTGCGCGAGGCCGAGAAATGGGACGAAAGCCGGTTGGTCGGGCCGGCTGCCTTGCTGAATGCTCCGGGCCAAGAGGATCCGTCTGAAGCCATGCGGGAGCTGGTGACCGTGGCCGATACCGAGGAACACGAGGGCCGCAAGTAGGCGTGGATGCCGATTCTCGTCGGCGAACTGGAGCGGGCCCGGGAGATTCAAAGCGAGTCGGTAGCACTCAAGTCGCGGGAGGCCGAGCAGGCCGTGGTCGCCACGTTGCTGCACTCCCAGCCGATTGGACAGACCGCCAGGACACGGGGCCTGGTGGTGCTGCTCGGTGCGACACGTCCCGACAAGATCGAACTGGAAAAAGGCTCATCCGGTGGTCGCGATCCAGCTACTGGCTGGACGATCTCTACGCTACGACGGACGAGGACGAACCGCCGGGAACGTGGCGACTGGGCAACCGTCCGAGCCTCAATCAGATGCACGCAGTGGCGGCGTCCCACATTTCCGACGACATTGTCAAGGCCCGACTGATCGATGAGATCGGCAGGGCGAAGAAGCTCACCGCGGGAGCGTCCGGGGCCGGGGTAAGCGTCCACATGTTGCCGGCGAAACCGGACGACATCAAGGACGACGGGAGGTTTCACTATGCGATCCTTGGGCCGGCCGCAGCGTGCGACTCGGGCAAGCCGAGCGCGCTGGCTAAGCGGTTCTTGGACGAGAACACCAGGCCGGACAATCCTCGTGTTTATCGCAACGCCGTAATCCTCGTGGCGCCGTCGAAAGACGGCCTCGAGGTGGCTCACGCCCGTGTCCGCGACTACCTCGCCTGGGAACAAGTCAAGACGACTCTAAAGGAACAGGAAAGCGAAGGGGCCGTGGATGTCGCCCGCATGCAGACGCTGGCGATCAACCTCCACAAGGCCAAAGGGAGGATTCCCAGCGCCACCCGCGAGGCCTACAGCACGGTGGTTGCCGTCAACGAGAAGAACCAGGTTCACGCGTTCAAGATCAAGGTGAGCGCCGACGAGCACTTCGTAACCATCAAGGAGGATACTCGGTCGCGAATCCAGGATACGGCAATCACTGCCGAGGCCCTGCTGCCCGGTGGGCCGTACAACTTGTGGCTTGTGGCAGCCGGGCGAGACCTCTCGGGGCGTCAGAGACCTTTCGGGGCCGTTTGCGCAGCTTCCGCACCTGCCGAAGATGCTCAAGGCCGAGGCGATCGTCGACACGCTTGTTGAGGGATGCCAGCAGGGCACATTCGTGTTGAAGCTGACTCGACCGGACGGTTCGTTCCGGACGTGGTGGCACTCCAAGCCCGACGATAACGCCCTGGCCGATCCGGCCCTGGAATTCGTATTGCCCCAGGCAGCGGAGCCGGGCGAGATCGCGCCGGAGCTGCTCGCGCCGCAGACATTGCCGGGGTTGTGGCCGCGCGAGGAAATCACGGCTCAAACGGTGGCCGAGTACTTCAACGGGTCGAATGTGGCTCAGGTCAAAAAGGATGGCTACGAGGAACCGGTGCCAATCCCCAAGGCAGGCCAGGAGGTTGTGGACAAGGCGATCAGCGAGGCGGTCGGAAAGGGCGTCATCTGGCTCCGGTTTGGGCCGGCAAGTGTGCTCGGGTAACCTATACCTGCCGGGCTGCTTGCACCGGCTGCTCGTCTACGCAAGCCGCCCGACTTGATTGCGCGGGCTGAAATCCTACCGGAGAATCTTCCCGGCGCATGGCAAAACGACGAGGCCAACGCCCTCTCGATTACCACCGCGCTGTCACAGAAAGCCGGCGAAACGCTGCCTTGAAAAACAGTCAAGGCATCCGTTCACAGGCTGTTCGGGAGGGAATGGTGGCGTGATAGGAGGCGCCGAGGAGAGAGCAGGGTATCGGGGCAGCAGCAACGAGGTGTTCAGGCCGCTTGATGCGAAAGACGCGCCGGCGGTAGCAGCCTGGGAGGGGGTTCCCCGTTGAACCCGGCGCGGCAGCAGGCGGAGAGAAACTCCAGCACGTTTCTGCCTTGACGCCGACAGGTGGCCACCACACTCAGCACACGCTCCACGAACCGGC
>DQVB01000253.1 GCA_015661985.1 Planctomycetota bacterium
CCCCGGCAAGGGGAGAACATCCTGTTGCCCGAAACCTGTCCCCTCCCCCACACGTCATCCACAACTATCCCACATGAAGTGGGGCTGAAACAAGAGGTGTCACCGCCGTGGGTGGGGAAATGGCGCTCGATGATTTACCCAGATTACCTGAGCGCCAGCCCGGTTGCAACTTCCTGTGGGTCCTCTGGGGCCCGGAGAAAATCGGAGGGAGCGTGTTCGACGAACGGCGCGGGCACGGATCCGGCCAACTCGAGCGTTTTGGGGGTTACTGGAAAATTCTCTCCGAGATTCGCCTGTCTGGTTCGCCCTCCTGATAGAGGGCCGATCGAAGCGGGTCGCGTCCGGGGGGGCTGGCCGCATCGCCGCCGCACGCGGCGTGGCACCCACGGCCGGCGGATGCCTGCAGAAGACCGATCGGCTGGTCGACAGAACAACCTAAGTAGTACGAGGAGGCGAAGCGATGTTGGCACGAATGGGAAGATGGTGGATCGCTTGGGCGATTGGCGGTGTGGTGGTCAGCAGTTTGGGCGTGGCTACCACATGGAGCTACCTCAGGACGCTCCACAGCCAGGTGGGCCGCTCGCTGCGGGACGCGGTTCCCGTGTCTTTTGAGCTCAAGCGGTTGGATCAGATGATCCAGGAGCTGGTGCCGGAGATTCGGCGCAACCAGGAGGTGGTGGCCCAATTGGAGGTGGAGGTCGAGTACCTGGAGCGAGATGTGAAACACATGCAGGGCGGGCAAGAGGAGCTCGTCTCCCAGATGGGAAAGCTCCGTGAGGCCCTTGGGGAAGGGCGGCAGGAGTACGACTTTGCCGGCCAAAGCTACACCCGCAAGCAGGTGGAGCGGGACCTGGCTCGCAGGCTCGACCAGTACGAGCATCACAAGGCGCAGCTGGCTGCCAAACAGCAGCTTCTCGAGCAGCGGCGTCGCACGCTGGAGGCGGCCACGGCCAAGGTGGTCGAGTACCGTCGCCAATACGAGCAGTTGCTGGCCAAGGCCGAATCGCTGGAGGCGGAGCTGAAGCTGGTGGAAGCGGCCCAGGCCGCTGGGCGATTGGAGTTCGACCAGTCGAAGCTTGCCCAGGCCAAAGAGCTGGCCCAGGAGGTAGAAAAGCGGATCCGCGTCCTTCAGCGGCTGGTGGATGCCGGGCGGCAGCCCCGAGGAGAGATCCCCGTGGACGCTGACACGCGTCCGGTGACCGAGCGGTACGATGAGCTGTTCGGCCCGGAGAACGCGGCGCCGGATCGAACGGGCTCGGAAACCTGATGTCCCGCGTTGCGTGGCCACGGGCTTGTCATCTTTGGCCCAAGAGCTAGCACCGTTACCTTTGTGGACGGAAGGCCCCAGCGATGAATCGTCTATGGTCAACCTTGCTGGCGCTGGCCGCCGCCTGCCCGATCGCTGCGGGTGGCGACGGCTGGCCCGGCGGTGATCCCGGCCCAACGGAACCGGCGGGGGGACGGATCGTACGCGTGACTAGCGGCCGCTGCGTGGGGCTGGATCCCCGGGTGGCCTGCCAGGAGGCGGAAGGAAAGGCCCGTGAGGGGCTGTTGGCCGAGCTGGCACAGCTGGCCGAAGCGATCAGCGGCCAGAGGCTCTCCGGCCATCGTCTGGTGCGGGAACAGGCATGGCTGTTGGGACAGCCGGATGTGGAGCAGAACGCTGCGCTTCACGTGGAGGAAAAGCCGTACGGGCCGGTGGCCGAGAAAAGGGTCACGGTGACCATCGGCTCGGAGGCTTTGGCCCGATGGTCCAAGCGACTGGCTCAACAGCACAGCCGGCGCACTGTGCGATTGTTTGGGGCTGCAATGGCCACGCTGGCAGGTTGGCTCGGGGCCCTGGTGCTCATCACAAAGCTGGACCGGGCCACCGGCGGATACTATCGCCGCGTGCTGGTGCCTGCGGCCTTTCTGGCGCTGGTTGCCGCCACCGTTTCCGGTTGGATGTGGCTCGTCGGGCTCGAATAGCTGGAGCAGCTGGGAAGCGAAATTCGCGGGGAGCCGTGCGGCGGAAGGCGATATAATGGACACTGGAGCGAAGCGAATGGCCTGGTTGGACCCCCCCGAATGCGTTGCGGCACGCGAGTGTCTGGATCGAGGTAATGCGGCCGAAGCGGCTCGAGTGCTCCTGGGTTCCCGGTACCGCCAGCATCGGGCGGTGCGCAAGCTGCTGATCGATGCCGGGCAACGGTTGGCCGAGTTGGCTGAGGAGCAATTCCGGGAACGGCACCTGGAGGCGGCCGCCTCGTCGATCGCCCTGGCCGAGCAGTGCGCCGCTCTGGGCGGCAGGGCTTTGGCCCTGCGGCAACAGATCAGCGCGGCTCTGCGGAAACGGGAACAGCGTCGGGCCTGGGTGGCCGGCCGGCTGGAAGAGGCCGAACGGTTGGCCGGCGCCGGCTCGTTCGATTCGGCGCTCGATCTGCTCGACAAGTTGGGCAGGGGGCAGCAGGCCGCCGAGCTACGCACAATGATCGAACAGCGGCGGGCGCGGTTCAGACGCCATCTGGGCGAGTGCCGGCGATGCCTGGAAGCCGGCCAGGCGCAGGCGGCCCACCGGCACTGGCAGAAAGCCAGGCAAGTGGCCCCGGACGATCCGGAATTGACCGAACTGGCCACAGCCGTTGCCCGCGCCCTGGCGGCCGACAGCGGCGGTGCGGCGGAATCGTTGCCTGTAACAGACCGGGCTCAGCGGTTCCTTCTGGGCAACCTGGCGCTGGTGGTCTCGGCCGGCGAAGTCTGCGTCGGCACGCCGCGTGGTGATGGGGTCCACGTGCCGATTTTGGGGCGTCTGCACGGCCGTCATGCGGTCTTTCTTCGCGACCCCCAGGGGTGGCAAGTGGCCGCTTGCCGCGACCGGCACGGGGGGCCCTGCACGGTGCTGGTTGACGGCCAGCCGGTGGAATCGGTCCGCCGGCTGCACCACGGGCAGCGGATCGAGTTGGGGGGCCTGGCCTGTACGTGGGAGTTCCGCTTGCCGGTTCGCGCTTCGGCCACGGCCGTGCTGGAGCCGGCGCCCGGGAGCCAGCTCCAAATCTGGACGCCGGCGGGCATGCAGCCGGCGCGAGTCGCGCTGCTGGACGATGCGCTGGTGATCCGTGCCGCAGGCGCGGCTCATATTGTGGTGCCGGAGTTGCCTTGCAAGGAGCTGATCTTGCGATGGGATCGCGGCCGGTTGACCGGCCAGGTCGAAGGCGGCTTGTTGGCTGTGGAGATTCCAGGGCGCACCTTGACCGCTGAAGACAAAGGCGTCTATATTCCCAGCCGACTGATGATCCAGCCCCGATTGGAGGAGGCGGAACTGCTGGGACGCATGGCCGCCGGGTGCGAACCCGCCGAGCAACTGGTGCTGGAGATCGTCGACCCATTGGCTTCCCCCGGCCGGGCCCGCTCGTCGTTTGGCCTTCATGGCTCCTCTCAATAAAGGCTGCAACATATCATCGGAAGATCAGGCGACGCTGAAGCTCAGGACGAGTGACCATTGATTGAAGCTTTCGCCGAGTAAATTGTTGCAGCGGTGAAAGCAGCTCATGCGACGCTCGCTGGTGGGTCGGCGCTCGCTGTTGCGGCGGTGTATCCCTGGCCCGATGCCAAAGCCGCTTCCGGCTCTTTCCCCCTCCCGCCGCTTGACCCACCCTACGACTCAGCTCAACGCGTCCCTCGTTTAGCCGCGAGCCGAAGGCGCGTGCCTCAGCGCAAGGCGTCCCTCGTTTAGCCGCGAGCCGAAGGCGTGCGCGCCGGTTGGCCCCAACGAAAACGCCGGCCACAAAGTGAATTGTAGGGTGGGTCGAGCATGCGCAACCGCTGCCGCGATGCGGCGGTGGCCCCATCACACAAACCCGGCACCAGCGGTTGCGCG